>JANQTG010000143.1:0-8798 GCA_030731855.1 Cellulophaga sp.
TTTATTGCTGATAAAAAAGCAGCAAGAGGTAAAATACAGTCTGAAATTCAAGAGCTGAACAAAAAACGTCAAAACTACATTTCAGAAAATCAAAAAGAAAATACTGGCGAATTAGAAAATGCAATGCTGAACGCAATCAAAAGACAAGCGGAGAAAAAGAATTACAAGTGGGACTAAATAATGGAAAATGGAAAATGAATAATTGAAAATTATTTATGTACTGTCTCGAATTGTTAGTTGGATAACTAAAAAATCCTGTGATTTCATCGCAGGATTTTTTTAATTCTTTACGTATTTCTAATTTCGTATTTTATTTAGTCTTAATACTTTGTACTATTTAAAACTTTCGACATTAGACATTCCACTTTAAGACTTATTAATAATTAACTGCCGGACACTTACAATCATAACGTTTTTCAGATTGCAGGAAGTCGAACCCTAAAGTTATTTGATGAAAACCACCACTATCAAAACGAATATCACCCATTTGATAAGAATAATTATACGACACCATAAAATTCTTATAATTTAAGCCAGCAATAGGTGTTATTAATTGTAGGCGTTGTTGTCCGAAACTATTTGCTGTGGCAAACTGGGCTCCATCAAAACTTCTTCGATATGATATACCACCCCAAACGGTACCAAAATCCATAGTCTTATAGACCTTTGCGTTCAAATCTATAGTTTTTTCTTGGGTAAAATCAGTCATCTGAAATAAAGTAGAAGGCTCAAATTGCCATTCTCCCGCATCAAAAACATACCCCACAGAAAGCAAATACCTCCTTAAATTATCAAATCTGGCTAAATTAGGAGAATCTGCTCTATCCTTATAATATATGTTTCGTCTACTTGTAAGAGCATTTAAAACGGTAGCATGCGCATAAAACTCTAAGAAGTTATAAGACATCCCTAAATCTATATTAAAATATGAATCGCTTATTTTTGTACCTACCAAAGCTGGATCTGGAATAACAGACCTAAATTCGCTTTCATCTAAACTACTTTGTAATACGGTAGTGCTTAACCCAAATGATAATTGATTTAAACTTCTGATTTCACCACCCAATCTTAAATGGTGGGCGTAAGTAAGTTTTAATCCTGTTTGAGAATGATACCCATTTGCATCATTGAACAAAATAGCACCAATTCCACTCTTATCACCTACTCTATAATGGGCGTTCAAGGTCTGTAAATTAGGAGCGTCGTCAATATCGAACCACTGTTTTCTAGCC
The DNA here is from genome assembly GCA_030731855.1 of Cellulophaga sp. Classification (GTDB taxonomy): domain Bacteria; phylum Bacteroidota; class Bacteroidia; order Flavobacteriales; family Flavobacteriaceae; genus Cellulophaga. Next base: position 1,233 of record JANQTG010000143.1, read on the forward strand.
GTTAATCGTACTTTTCCGCCTTCGCCTATACCCGCCATAGATGGGTGTACTAAATAGTAGTTATCAGACAAATAATCAAAATAGACTGGAATGCCTTCTTGAGCCCACGAAAAATAATTAAAAACGAATAGTATTAAAAGCGTAAAGGGTCTTTTGAAGTCCATTTTTTGGCGTTGCATATGTTCTATTGTTTCAAATATAAAATATAACGCGTTAAATACAACATTATTTTTAGAGTTATCGTTGTAATAACTTTGTATTTTTGTGCAAAAATCAATAAGATGAAAGAATTTACGATTACCATAGTGGAAACTAACAACCCTGCTATTCTTAAATTTGATACCAATCACTTTATCACAAATAGCAGTAATTACGAATATAAAGATATAGACCAGGCTAAAAATTCTCCGTTAGCGCAACAGTTATTTTATCTACCTTTTGTAAAAACAGTTTATATAGCCTCGAACTTTATTGCTTTAGAACGTTTTAGCATTGTAGATTGGAATGACGTTAAAGATGAAGTTGCTCAGCAATTAGTAGAATACTTAAATAGTGGCGAAGCAGTGGTGTACGAAGATAAAGATCCAAAAAAAGTACCTGCAACAGTTTATGCAGAAAGTACTCCTAACCCGGCGGTTATGAAATTCGTTGCTAATAAAACTATTGTACCCACTGCTTTTGAATTTAAGAATATTGATGAGGCTAAAGACTCTGCTTTGGCTAAAAAATTATTTCATTTACCTTTTGTAAAAGAGGTTTTCTTTGATGAAAATTATGTTTCAGTATCAAAATACGATGTTGCCGATTGGAACGAAGTTACTTTTGATGTAAGAGAATTGATTCGAAATTTTATTGCCGACGGTCACGAAGTAGTTAGTGCTGCAAGTGTTGTTCAGAAAAAAGCAGAAGCGCCAAAAACTCAATTACAAGATGTTAATTTAGATGACACTTCAAAAAAAATTATTGATATTCTAGAGGAATATGTAAAACCAGCTGTTGCTAGTGATGGTGGTAATATATTATTCAAATCATACGACGAACAAAGCAAGACTGTAAATGTAATTTTACAAGGGGCGTGTAGCGGTTGCCCATCTTCAACATTTACCTTAAAAAACGGCATCGAAAATATGCTAAAAAATATGATGGGTGATCAAGTACAGCATGTTGTGGCCTTAAATGGATAATTTTAAGTGTCGTATTTTTTTGATTCGCTTTTAAATTTGTTATATTTATAAAAACACAAAAACTATATAAATTATGGCCATTTTAAAAGTAATCGAAGTTTTAGCAAATTCTGAAAAAGGATGGGAAGATGCAGCGCAAAAAGCAGTCGCTCAGGCTTCAAAAACAGTAAAAAATATACGATCAGTATATATTAATGAACAAAGTGCATCGGTAGAAGATGGTAAAATAACAGACTACCGTGTAAATGTAAAAATCACTTTTGAAATTAAATAACAGTATTAATCATAGTACCTTTAAAAAGCGCAATTTTGCGCTTTTTTTGTGTCACATAATTTCGAAAAAGAAATATACAATGCCTAAAATGATTCAAACGACTTTAGTTTTGATGCGAATACTTATTTAGGTTGTGAGACAGCCTACATTTAATTTACTTTGTACAAAGTATATTAAATAATAGAAAAATTGAACTAGAAAATGAAAGATTTAACAGATTACCAAGTGCACATAGACAATGCTATAAAATGGCTTTGGTCTGCATTACCCAATTTAATATTAGCAATCTTAATTTTATTCATTGGGTTTTGGCTAATCAGACTTATTAATAGGATGGTGAGGAGTTTTTTTAAAACCCACGATTACGACCCGTCCTTAGAAACTTTTTTACAAAGTTTAATTAGCATAGTTCTTAAGATAGTACTTTTTGTTCTTGTAATTACCCAACTTGGTGTACAGTCATCATCACTTGTGGCAATTATTGGTGCTGCCGGATTGGCCATTGGTTTAGCATTACAAGGATCTTTAGCCAATTTTGCAGGTGGTGTTTTAATTTTACTCTTTAAACCTTTTAAAGTAGGTGATTTTATATCAGCCCAAGGAGTGGACGGTACGGTACTTGAAATATCTATTTTTACGACAAAATTATCCACTTTTGGCAATCAAGTAGCCATTGTTCCAAACGGACAATTATCAAACAACAATATTATTAATTACAACGCAAAAGATACGCGTAGAGATAAAATTATTATCGGTATAGGTTACGGCTCTAACCTAAAAAAAGCAAAAGATATTTTACTAGCAATATGTGCGTCTAAAGATACGATTATGAAAGACCCTGCACCAGTTGTTTACGTAGATGCTTTGGCAGACAGTGCTGTTAATTTAACCTTACGATTTTGGGCTAAGAATGAAGACTTTTGGGATGCACACTTTTATGTGATGGAAGAAACAAAACTGGGCTTTGATAAAGAAGGAATCGAAATTCCATTCCCACAAGTAGTTCAATACAACAAACAAGGATAAAAAAGGTACTGGGTGTTGGATGTTGAGTTTTAAATTTTGATACCGCAATGCGGATAGCGCAATCAATCCTTTTTCTGAAGCATAAAATCTTTTAAATAATAAGGTTCAAAGTAAGCGACATTTTCAAAGTTGTTTTCTTTGAACTTTTTATAAGATAGGGTAACCATATCTTTCGCTGATGGGGCTACATTTGACTTGTAAATGATATTAGTGACATTCTTTAGTGGTTCTTTGCATTTTTCTGCGCCACTTCCTAACAATAAAACCTTGCCTTGATGCATAAACTCCGTAAAAGAATGTTCGTCAATAATTTCGGCTTTAGTTTCTCTAAGTAGGTTTAGATGGGTGTCAAAAACACAAGAATAGACTTCCATTCGTCTAGCGTCTAAAACTGGAATTATAACATCTACAACATCATCTTTCGCTTGGTATGCCATGCTTTCTAAAGTAGCAATGGCTATTAAAGGTATGTCTAGAGCAAAACACAAGCCTTTAGCCGCGGAAACACCAATTCTTAAACCTGTGTAAGATCCAGGACCTTTGCTTACGGCAATTGCGCTTAATTGCGCTAAGCTCACTTTAGCTTCTTTAAGAGTGTCTTCTATAAAAATATGAAGTTGTTCTGCGTGGGAATATTCGGCGCTATCGTATTCTTTAATTGCGATTAGCTTACCTTCTTTTGCAATACTAACAGAACAATTTGTTGTTGCTGTTTCTAAGTTTAATATTATAGCCATATTTGGTGCAAATATACATGCATAGAATTAAACAAAAAAACTCATGATTGCTCATGAGTTTGTAAAACTTTATTACTAAAAATGTTAGTCTAATGTTATTGGCATTCCAAAATAGAATTCTAATACTTTTAATCTAAAAATATAATCATATTTGGTTCTGATTAGTTGCGCTTCGGCGTCATCTACTCTCGCCTGCGCCTGACTAAAATCGAAAGAATTCATTAATCCAACATCAAAACGTTCTTTAGAATATTCATACGCTAATCTTCGAGCTGCTACTGTTTTTTCTGAAGCTTCATAAGCTTTTGAAAAGCTTTTTACATCAACATAAGCCTGATTAACCGTCGTTTCTAAAGCTAATTTTTCTTGTGCTAATTGAATATTTGCTCTATCAATATTTATCTTAGAACGTTTTATATTATTTTTTACACCAAACCCATTAAATATAGGAATATTTAATTGAGCTCCATAAGCAATACCATCATTAATCCATAATTGATCGAAAAAATTTATAAATTCTTGTTGTCCAGAATATCTTGTATTGTAATTAAAGAATGCGCCAATTGTTGGTAATAAAGCCCCTTTACTAATTTGTAAATCTTTTTTTGCTAAGTCAACATTTAATTCAGAAAATTTAATGTCATTTCTAAAGGTTAATGCTTTTTCATAAATAGTTTTTGGAGAATTCGTTAAAATTTCAGAGGGAGGAATATTGAATGACTCGTCTGCAATATCAAAATTTTCATAATCGGTAATCTGTAACAATTGCGCTAAATTTATTCTAGAGATTAAAATAGAGTTTTCACTATTCACAATTTGCTGTTCTTGGTTGGCCGCGGTTGCTTGTACCTCTAATAAATCGCCACGTGGTACTACACCTGCATCGACTAACTCTTCAGTTCGTATTAAATCTTGTTTTGTAACTGCGTATTGTGCTTGAAAAACACGTAAAGATTCTTTATTCGATAACACTTGTAAATACGCATTAGCTACATTTAAGCGAATGTCATCTTTTAAATCATCTAAACGATATTGACTAGCAATGGCGTTCATTTTCGCCCTATTATAACGATGTACATTACGTAAACCATCAAAAAGAGTTAAGTTAGAACTAAAACCTCCCGTCGCGGTTAATATAGTAGTGGTTACCGCTTGATTTGTGGTTGGATCAAAAGAAAGTCCTGTTTGCGCTGCTACAGAACTTTGGGCATTTAAGGTGGGTAAAAAATCACCTAAAGCATCGGACTTTTCGATTTTGACTGTTTCTAAATCTAACTCAAATTGTTCGATCGTTAGGTTATTATCAACAGCATATTCAACGCACTCTTGTAAAGTCCATTTTTTGGTCTGTGCGAATGAATATGCAACAGAAAAAAGTAATGTTATAAGTACTATTTTAAATTTCATGTGATTAGTTTTTGATTGTTTTTTTACGATTGATGAAATTTTATGCTTTCGTTTCTTCTTCCTCAGTATTCTTTTTGATAGGTTCTGTTTTATTCCAAACCTTTACCTTGTCAGCTTCTGTTAATCCTGAGATTATCTCTACATTAACACCATCAGATATACCAATTTCGACATCTTTTCTCTCGAATTTTTGGTCACCAACAGCAACTTCTACATAAGGTTTGTCTGTTACTTTGTCAAATTGCAACAATGCCTCTGGAATTACTAAAACATTTTCTTTGGTATCTAATACTAAAGACGCATTTGCACTATACCCTGCTCTAATTAATACATCATCATCTACATTTACTTCGCCTTCAATCTTAAATTGTACCGCTCCAGATTCCTCCACACCTTTTGGAGCAATAAAGCGTAATTTAGCATTAAACTTTTTACCTTCTACGGCACCTAGGCTTATTTCTAAAGGAGTTCCTATTTTTAATTTTCCAACTTCGCCTTCATCTACTTTTCCTTCAAAAATCATTTTAGTTAAATCGGCAATAGTAGCTATTGTAGTACCATCATTAAAGTTATTACTTTGGATTACTTGATCGCCCTCTTTCACTGGTATCTCTAAAATAGTTCCTGAAACAGTCGCTCTAATAATCGTATTCGCAACCGATGCGCCAGCCGCCGTACCTTTGTTAATAATCTGATAATCGATCTGCGCATTCTTCAGTTCTTGTTGCGCCTGATTGAATTGTAATTGAATGGTATTAAAATCTTGACTAGAAATTACTCCTTTATCGAAAATAGCCTTGTTTCGGTCATATTCGATTTTAATATTATTTAACGCGTATTGAGCATTACGCACTCGACCACTTGCTTGGTTTAAAGATTGTTCGTTAGGTATTACCTTAATTTTTGCTATTAAATCTCCAGCTTTTACTTTCGCACCTTCTTCTAAATAAACCTCTTCAATAATTCCAGTAATCTGTGGCTTAATTAAAATTTCATCTTCTGGAACTACTTTACCTGTGGCTACCGTTTTCTTTTCAATATTTGAAATAAAAGGCTGCTTAGTTTCATAAGTAATTGCCGATTTACTATTAGTTCTTATAAAAAACATCGCTGCCCAAAGTGCTGCAATTACTAAAAGAACAATCACTACGTATTTTACTACTTTTTTCATTTTAAAAAATATTTACTTTATGTTGGTTTCGTTTGTTACTCTTCTCTAAGCGCATCTATCGGTTTTATACTTACTGCTCTTTGTGCAGGTATTAAGCCTATTAATGTTCCTAAAATTATCATGATTGCCAAAGCTCCCAAAACATAGGGTATTGGCAAAGTTGGATTTGTATATGGAAAATCTGTGTCTTGTGTAAAAAAGTCTATTAATCTAAGTACTCCGGCACCTAAAATAATTCCTAAAACACCCGCAACAATGGTTAAAAAAACCGATTCTAATATAATTTGATTTCTAACTTCAGCTGGAGTTGCGCCCAAAGCTCTTCGAACTCCTAATTCTTTTGTACGTTCTTTTACTGAAATTAATAATATGTTTCCAATACTAATAACACCCGCTAAAATAGTGGCAACACCTACAATAAGCGATAAAAACGTAAGGCCTTTTGCAAAACCACTTATTCTATTAAAAATTTCTCCTAAATTAAAAGCACCAAAGGCTCTTTCATCTTTTGGATTTACCCTATGGATACTTTTTAAGACTGCTTTTACATCTTTTTCTGCCTGTATTACATCTGCATCATCGTAGGCCGCTATCGTTAACCAATCCACATTATCTCCAGTATTGTACAATTTTTGAAAGGTTGTGTATGGAACATAAATATCAGTATCACCTTCAAAACCACCACCTGGCACATATTTATGAACACCCACTACTTGAAAATAAATATTATCTATTTTAATAAAACTTCCTATTGGTTCTTCTCCCTTTTCAAAAAGTTCGGTCTGTGTTCTTTCTCCGATTACCGCAATTTTTCTTGATTGAGAAATGTCTTCATCATTGATAAATCGACCTCCGTCATATATTTTTTTTGTCGCTATTTTCGTATAAATAGGATAATCACCATATACTGGCGAAGTACTAGATTTAGTTCCCCGAATAACAGTTGCAGGACTGCCGCCAAAAACGCCTTTAGCGTTTCTTGGTGCAATGTATTGAATTTCTGGAAGTCTGTTTTGCAACGTAACAACATCACCCAATTTTAATTGTAAATCACGATCGGTTTTAAAACCTTCGTAAGGCATACTTGCGCTTTGTGCCCAAACAAACATACTATTCATAGCGGTACTTTCAAAAGCACGCTCAAAACCATTATCTAAGCCTTTTGCCGCACCAGCTAAAGCAATATAAATAAAGATGCCCCAAAGTACCCCAATTATGGTAATAGCCGTTCTGGTTTTATTTTTCCCAATAGAACCAAAAATTTCTTGCCAAGTATTACTGTCAAATATAAATTTCATATTACTCGTCTCTTAATGCTACAATAGGTTTAATTTTCGAAGCTCTTTTTGCTGGTATATACCCTGCAATTCCTCCACATACAATCAATACGAGCGTAGCGAAAATAGCTATACCTATATCTATATAAGGATCCGTTATAAAATAATCATCTAAACTTTTTCCCAAAGAGCTTAAAACTGCAATCCCAATCATCATTCCTACAAAACCAGAAATAGTAGTTATAAAAATAGATTCTAACAAAATAGTACCTATAACCGATTTTGGGGTGGCACCCAATGCTTTTCTAATACCCAATTCTTTAGTGCGTTCTTTTACTACGAAGACCATTATGTTACTAATGCCTATTATACCTGCGATAATAGTTCCAAAGGCTACGAAAGAGACTATCAACTGTAAAACGACTGCTAATTGCTGATTTTGCTTTAGTTGGTCCGCTATATTTCTAAAAAAAATACCACTTTCGTCTTT
>JANQTG010000143.1:8898-12757 GCA_030731855.1 Cellulophaga sp.
AACAAATCTTGCGCCACTAAGCGCCCTATAACAGCAACTTTTGTCTTACTGTCTATATCATTTTGATTCAAATACCGACCAAACATCATAATGGTTTTCTCATTATATTGATGTGATGGTGCCACGCCTCGATTTGGATAGTTATTTGATTCGTTATTGTATTTTACTAAACCATTTCTCGAAATTCTTGGCGTAATATAATCCACAAACATCGCAAAGTTTTTTTCGATGTCTTTTAGATCACTATTGTCAAACTCAATAACCCTATTGGCCTTGTAACCCATGTAAGGTACAGTTGTACGTCCGGGAAAGATGAATATTACGTTTGTGGCATCGTCACCAAAAAACTTATTAAACGTATTGGTTAAGCCATTACCAAATCCGAAAAGCACTACAAAAATAAAAATACCAATGGCCACCGTAAAGCCTGATAAAAATGTTCGTAACTTATTTTTTTGAATAGTTTCAAAAATTTCTTGCCAATTATCTCTACTAAACATATTGTGATGCTCTTACTTGCTCTACTTTTTTATCTTCGACAATAACGCCGTCTTTTAAATGTACAATACGCTTACACATATCAGCAATATCTGGTTCGTGCGTTACGACTAAAATGGTATTGCCAGCATCATTAATTTTCTGAATTAAGTCCATTACCTCATAAGATGTTTTACTATCTAATGCACCTGTTGGCTCATCGGCTAACAATACTTTAGGTTCTGCTGCCATAGCACGGGCTATTGCCACACGCTGCTTTTGCCCTCCAGAAAGTTCGCTTGGTAAGTGAGTTGCCCACTCTTTTAAACCTACTTGCTCTAAATATCTTAAGGCTTTTTCTTGACGTTCTTTGCGACCTACTTTCTGATAGTATAATGGTAATGCCACATTTTCCATGGCATTTTTATAGTTTATCAAATTAAAAGATTGGAAAATAAAACCTAAAAATTTATTTCGGTATTGCGCGGCTTTGGTTTCGTTTAGATTCTTGATGGGAACGCCATCTAAAGTATAAGAACCTTCATCTAATTCGTCTAACATACCTAAAATATTCAACAAAGTAGATTTACCTGAACCTGAGGACCCCATAATGGCGACCAACTCTCCTTCTTCTACCGAAAAATTGATACCTTTTAATACATGCAGGGAATTACTTCCCATTTTATAGGACTTATGAAGGTTTTTAATTTCAATCATTTTAGGTTTTTGTTAGTTTGTTGTCTGTTAGACTTACAAATGTTATAATTGTTACAGTATTTTGTCAAAAATATTTGTTAAAAGAAAAAAATATCATGAAATATAGTTCTATTCTAAATAACTTAAAATAGTCATCTGTTAAAGCCACTAGTCTTCATCATCTTCCTGTGCTACAATTTCATTCCATATTTTAATTTTATCTTTTAAACTAAGTCCTGATTTAACTTCTACGTTAATACCGTCACTTATGCCTAAAACAATATTTTTACGTTCAAATTTTTGATCTCCAATTTCAATTTCTACAAAAGGCGCTTTTGTTTTGTCATCATACTGCACCAAGGCTTCTTTAATAGCTAAGACACTATCTACTTTTGCTAAAATAATAGAAGCGTTTGCACTTAAACCAGCTCTAATAAAAATAGAGTCTTGCTTTTTTAAAGTTCCTTTTATCTCGAACTGAATAGCACCATTCTCTGCTTTACCTTTTGGGGCTATATAATCTAAAACAGCAGGAAAAACTTTATTTTCTATTGCTCCAACAGTGATTTCTAAAGGTAAATTTTCTTTTACCTTACCTACTTCTGATTCATCGATTTTACCTTCAAAAATCATTTTATCAATATCTGCTATAGCTGCAATGGTAGTGCCTTCATTAAAATTATTACTTTCTATCACCTGATTGCCTACCTCTACAGGCACTTCGAGTACCATTCCGCTAACGGTAGCTCTTATTAAAGTGTTAGCTGCATTACCATATCCGCTTGTGGTACCTGTCTTTACAATATCGTACCTTTTATTTGCTGCACTATAGTTTTGTTTTGCTTGATCACGAGCTACTTCTGCCCGTTCTAAATCTACCTTAGAAATCACGCCTTTATCAAATAGTGTTTTTTGACGATCATAGTTGCGTTTTTGATCGTCTAAATTAATTTTTGCATCTTGAATACTATTATTCGCATCTATTAAGGCATTAAGATTTGGAACAATTTTAATTTTAACAAGCAAATCTCCAGATTTTACATAATCGCCACCTTCCACATAAATTTCTTCAATAACACCAGAAATATTGGGCTTTATAAGCACTTCTTCTAAAGGTAAAATACTACCCGTAGCCATGGTTTTTTTTATAATAGTTTGTGTAGTTGGTTCTGCTGTTTCGTAGGTAATAGGGTCTTCTGCGTTTTTTTGGTACAAATAAAACATCGCCCCTCCAAAAGAAGCTACTATTAAAACTAAAATGATGATGGTTACTCGTTTTTTCATTATAAAATTGATTTATCTCCTTTATGATCGGAACATTTGATTGATTAAAATTTGTTATTCTGCCCTTAAAGCATCTATTGGTTTTACTTTTATGGCACTTTGTGCAGGAATAAAACCTGCTAATAAACCCGAAACTATTAAGATTACTAAGGCTATTAAAACAACGCTTAAACTTACACTAGGATTCAAAAACATGTCTACAGGACCTATAACTTCTAAAAGTGCATTTACACCGTAAATAAATAAGGCACCCATAATAATCCCTGCCATACCTGATATGATGGTTAAAAAAATAGATTCCATCAGTATTTGCAATTTTATCGACCATGGATCTTCGCCTAAGGCTCTTCGGATGCCGATTTCTTTGGTACGTTCTTTTACCACAATGAGCATAATGTTACTTACGCCAATAATTCCTGAAATAAGCACCAATATTCCAACGAAATAAGCAATTAAACGCATCGCAACAAACAGACTTTCGACTCTATTAAACTCTTGATATAAATCAAAATTTCCGATAGCCCTTTCATCTTCAGGATGAATTTTTCTATTTTTTTTCATTAAAGTGATAATGCCCGCTTTTAAACTAGTAATTGAGGCTTGATCGTTAGCCGTTATGGCCATCCAGCCCACATTATTCCCTTGATTAAAAGCTTGAGAAAAAGCGGTAAAGGGTACAAAAATTTCTTTTTGGCCTTGCTCGCCATCGCCGTTATTACTTTTCTTTTTATAGGTGCCGACCACCATAAAATTTACGCCTTGTATTTTGATATAAGAACCTAAAACTTCTTCGTCTTTATCATACAAAGCGGTTTTAACACCTTCACCGATAATGGCAATTTTTCGTTTTTCGTTGATATCTGCTTGATTAATAAACCTACCCAATGTTATAATCATTGGGTCTTGCTTTATAATTTCTGGATAATCACCATACACATTAAAAGCACCTGTTTTCAACCCTTTTACGACATTGTTTTCGCCTCTAAACCCATCTAATTCATTACGAGGTGACACAAAACGTAGGTTCGGAATATTTTCTTTTAATGCGGTAACATCTTCTACTTTAAAATCAAACCGTCTTCCTTTTGGCAATCCTTCATACTCTTTTGAGGTTACTTGTGACCACATAAACATGGTGTTTGTAGCAATATCACCGAAGTCAGATTTAATTCCGTTTTCTAAACCTTTACCCGCTGCTAAAAGAATAATTAAAATTAAGATTCCCCAAAAAACACCAAAAGCTGTCAAAATAGTCCTGAACAGGTTACTTGTCAACACTTCTATAATTTCTTTCCAGCGGTCTTTGTTAAACATTTTTTTTATTTGAGGTAATTGGTTGTAAGGTTATGTGTTTAGCCTACTTTATAAGCTTAAAAACCTAATAACAATATTTTTCTAAACT
>JANQTG010000143.1:12857-20142 GCA_030731855.1 Cellulophaga sp.
CTAATCATCCCGTAAAGCATCAATGGTATGAATAGTAGCTGCGCGCCAAGCTGGAAAAAAACCTGCTATGGCACCTGCAATAACTAATAAAAAAACGGTTGCTAAAGCGATATTAAAATTCACTGACGGATTCACAATATAATCTACCTCTATATTCGGGCCTATGATTTCTAAAAGACCCATACTCAAAATTAGCCCTGTAAAACCTGAAATAGCCGTTACGAAAATAGATTCGTGCAAAATCATACCAATTATAGACCATGGTTTTGCGCCCAAAGCTTTACGAATACCTATTTCTTTGGTGCGTTCTTTTACTACAATTAGCATAATATTACTAACACCTACAACACCAGCTATAATGGTACAAACACCTACAAACCAAAAGAACAGTTTAATATTTGTTATTAAACTATAATACCGTTTTGCTTCTTCCATAGGACTATAAATACCTACGCCACCTTGATCATCTGGGGCAATGGAATGTTTTTGCTTTAAAAATGTTTCTACTTCACTTTTAAATGCGACAGATTCCGCCACGGCAGCATCAAAATTTTCTGCTGCTGGTAATGTAAACGATAAATTATCAAGTTTATCAGCACCATTAAAAACCATTTGTGCTGTTTTAATCGGAATAAAAATACGGTCTTCTTCTTGGTCGTTTCCCCTTTCTTTATAAATACCTACTATTGTAAAAGGAATGTTCGATATTCTTATGATTTCACCCACTGGGTTTTCGACATTTTTAAAGGCTTCTCTTTTAATCTTTGCACTTATGATGGCTACTTTACGTACTTGTTCCTCATCCGCATTGTTCAGAAACCTACCAGATACAATATATTCGTTTTCGATAAATTGTACTTCTGGCGTAGTACCTAAAACTTGATAAAATAATACGTCATTACCATAAGTAGCTGTAATGCCTCTAGGGCGATAAAATTTAGATTTACCATCAATATTCAGGTCCATTTTATCAACGATTGTAGTATAATCTTCGTTTCTGAATTGAATTTGACGCCCAGGATTTAATCCCTTATATTCTTTTTGCGTAGTTTGTGTCCATACCCAAATGCTCGTTGCCGCATCGCCTTCGAACTCTTGTGCGATACCGTTTTGCATGCCCTGACCAAAACCTAATAAAATAACAAGAATAAAGATGCCTGAGGCTACGGAAAGTCCGGTAAGAAATGTTCGTAATTTATTTTTACTGATGGTATCGAAAATTTCTTGCCATCTTTCTATGTCAAACATATTGTATTCTTTGTTGCATAGATACATTAAAATATCTACTACACAATAGACTACTTAAAAGTAGATTCTGTTACAGTATTACTCTTAAATAAATGTTAAAAATTATTTGAAGGTTGAAAATGGATAATCGATAAAAATAAAAAATAGTCAATGAAATATCCTATTTCTAAGATATATCTTCTGAATTCTTTGGGCTTACCCCTGATTCTTCATTTTACGATACACAAAATAAAACAGTGCCCCAACTAAGATGTAAGGGATAGCCATTAAGTAAACAATACCATCATTTATTCCTTCTGCTGTTGATTGTCCTTCTTCACTTTCTAATACAGCTCTACACATGGCACATTGCGCTTCTGAAAGCGACGGAATTAATAAGAATACGGAGAGTAAAATAATAATTTTTAACTTCATGGCATACTAATTTTAAGCGTGAACATAGTAAGGCGAAATCATCATATATACTACCACACCCGTTATAGCAACATATAACCAAATAGGAAATGTAATCTTAGCTAGTTTTCGGTGTTCCTCGAATTTTTGTAAGTAAGCTTTCGCATAGGTTTTTAGTACCAATGGAATAATGACTATAGATAAAATAATATGCGTTATCAAAATAAAATAGTAGACATACTTTATTGCGCCTTCACCGCCAAACTTTGTAGAATCAGAAGTCATGTGATACCCTATGTACATCACTAAAAACGCTAAAGACAACCCAATACAGGTAGTCATTAGAGCTTGGTGTAACTTTCTATTTCCGTTTTTGATTGATATCACTGCAAATATCAAAAGAACCGCAGTAATTCCGTTAGTAGTCGCATATATTGGCGGCAAAAAGCTTAAAGGTTCTACATTAGGTAATTTAACCGTAAATAATATAGCCACTACTACGGGTACAATAATCGATACGACAGTGATTAAGGTATTAAATTTCTTTTCTTTTAATTCGGTTGCATTCATAGGTTATTCTTCCAATAGTTTCTTAATATCTTCTTTTAAAATACTTATTTGTTCTTTTTCTCCATGATCATTCTCACCATCTTCTTCAGATATAGCTCCGCGATAATAGATAATAGGATTTCCAAAATCGTCTACACGAGAACGTAAAAATCCTTTTCTGTCTACTAAAGCGAACATACCGGCATGCTCAAAACCTCCTGGAGCATCTGGTATTTGTTTCGCAAAAATATTAAACCCAGCATTTGCCAAATCATAAATCGCATTCATATCTCCTGTTAACAAATGCCAATTCATATTTGTAATACCGTATTTTTCGGCATATAATTTTAATACAGAGGGCGTATCATTCTCAGGATTAATCGTAAAAGACGCCACTCCTAAATCGTCAAAATCTTTAAATTGATTCTGAATTTCTACTAAATTTTGATTCATTATTGGGCAGATAGTTGGGCAAGTAGTAAAAAAGAACTCTACCAAATACACCTTTCCTTTGTAATCATCGTTGGTAATCAACAAGCTATCTTGATTCGTAAACGCGAAATTAGGAACTTTCCTTTTTTCTCCGTTTAGCACGATATATGCCAAATCACCACTATTATTTGCTCTATTTAAACGATCTCCTTCTACTATAGATCCGTTTTGAATTCGAGTTATAATTTTTGGAATAAAAATGATTCCAAAAATTAAAATAATAGCAGAAACCCAAACGTACGTGTAATTATTTTTCATGTATAATTTTTACAGCTAATCAAGATATCAAAACTTCTTAAAAAGAAAATTAGATGTGCTTGTTTTAAATATCTCGGTCTGCGTTATTCTTTTTTAGCGCTAGTCTGTATTCCGCTAAAATAATTTTTATATCATCAATCATTTTATTGTTAATTTCAGCAACAGACGTTGCATCAAAACCGTATAAAATAGCATTTTTTTCTTCTTTATCCCTACCTCTTAGTGCCTTATCTTTATCTATTATAAATACATAAGGTGTACCATAATCAGCATCTAGCTGTAAGTCTGTTTTAAGGCTCAAAAATACCGTTTCAATGGCAGTGGGCTCCATAAACACAAACCTCCATTTGCTAACATCAGCTAATTCGTTTAGTTCTTTTTTTAATTCTTCAACCTTAGCTTCAGTACCTTTTGGCAACACCATTACAAATTGAAAGTCAGCAAATTCATAAAACCGCTTATAGATCTTTTGGTTTAATGTGAATGCATTCCCTTTTTTTAAATCTACATCTTCACCCAAAAAACCAAGTACGGTTATTTTACCTTCAAAAGTTACTTGAGCATCATAAATACTAATATCCTCAACATTTTCTGTAAGTACTGGTAATTTTCCAAAATTAGTAACTCCGGATGCAAAAAATAAGTAAACGACAATAGGAAATATAAATAGAACTACTAGAACGAAAGTCTTTTTCATAATTTAAAATTTTTTAATAATTTAAAGCCAATCGTTGAACTTTTATGAAAATTTCTTCAGCCTAATTAATAACTCAAAAAGTCATCAACAAAGCTCTATTCATCAAAAAAAGAGCAAAAACAAGAATTTTTAACCTTTAAACTTAAAATACAAAATTAAAAAAAGACGGTCGTAAAACCGTCTTTTTTAACTCTTAATTATATATTTTATAAATCTAGAAGTTCCACTTTACAAAACCATTTGAATATACTTCATGTATGTAGTCAGCTTCAAAAAGTAAAATAAAGATTAAATAAGATACCAAGAAAATAGGAGTCCATACGATAGTTCTTCTTAATGAACTTTTTTCATCTCTTAAGTGCATAAAATCCCATGCAATGTAATAGGCTTTTATTAATGTTAATATTATAAATATCCAGTTTAACACATGCATTCCTAAAAATGATGTTTCTATTAAAACTGAAGGCTTGTAAATACCTAGAACAACTTCAATTGCTGTAACAATCGACAAAAAGATAAGTACCCCCCATATTTTACTTACATTAGATTTAAACTTAAGTAAACCTCTAAAAATTTCTAATTTATGTTCGTCTGCCATTTTATTTCAATTTTTTAATCTAATTATACCAAGTAAAAGAAAGTGAATACAAATACCCAAACTAAATCTACAAAGTGCCAATAAAGTCCAACTTTTTCAACCATTTCGTAATTTTTTCTTTTTTCATAAGTACCTAAAATAACATTAAAGAAAATAATGATATTAATGATTACCCCTGAAAAAACGTGGAAACCGTGGAAACCTGTAATAAAAAAGAAGAAATCAGCAAATAATCTGCTGCCGTATTCATTGTGAATAAGATTTGCACCTTCTACTACTAAAGCAGCTTCTTTATTTAACTTCATTAGCGAATCTTCTCTTGATAGAATAGTTTTATGTCCGTTTTCATCTTTAAACTCTGTACGAACTACTAGATTTTGATTTGCCTGAAAACCTTGTAACACCTCGTTTACCGTATACGTTGGTAAGGTACCCTCATTTTCAAACCAAACCCCTTCACTACTGGTATGCTGCGAACGTTCATCTTCTATAATTTTGGCAAAATCAGCCAAAGCGACTCTATCTCCTGTTTTTCCATCTACAAACTGTAAAATTCTACCTCCTTTAGTTTCAATAGCGCCATAATCTCCTTTTATAAAGGTTGCCCATTCCCAAGCCTGTGATCCTACGAAAATGGCACCTCCAATAATAGTTAAGAACATATACCAAACTACCTTATTGTGTTGCATTTTATGACCAGCATCTACCGCTAATACCATAGTAACCGAAGACATAATTAAAATAAAGGTCATTAACGCTACATATATCATTGGATAATTACCATGAAAAAATGGAACGTGCGTAAAAACTTCGTCGGCGATTGGCCATGTTTCTAAAAACTTAAATCTTGTGAAACCATAAGCTGCAAGAAAGCCTGAAAATGTTAAAGCATCAGAAACGATGAAAAACCACATCATCATTTTTCCGTAACTGGCCCCAAGTGGTTTATTACCTCCACCCCATACATTCTCTTCTTCACCCGTTATTACCGTAGTATCCATAAATATATTATCGCGTTAATAAATTTTTCACAAATTTACATTTTTTTTAACTAAACAAAATCTTTGCTTTTAAAAAAAATATAAAAAATAGTATTTTTTCAATCCAAATCGATTGTATCTAAACTTCTAACCCTTTTTGAGCCTTTTTAGTACTTAATAGAAGTAAAAAAATAAAATTAAATATAACCAAAGCAAATCTAAAAAATGCCAAAAAGTAGCTCCTAGTTGTATTCCTAATAAATTTGTTGGCGTATATTTTCCTTTAGACTGATTAACTATTACCACTATTAAAGATATTAAACCCGCAAATACATGCAAAATATGGACCATTGCGATTAAAAAAATATAAGAAGTTGTTACACTGCTTGCCGGTCCTGTAAAATAATACCCTTGAGCTACAATTTCGGAAAAACCAATAAATTGAAAAGTAATAAAAGCTACTCCTAAGCCCAATGTGGTGTATAAAAAGGTGGTACAAAGCGATGATTTACCGTCTTTCATAGCCTTTTTTGCTAAAATATAGGTAAAGCTACTAATAATTAATAGTACTGTACTCACGTAGAAAGAAGACGGCAAGCTAAAATCTTTTAACCAATCTTCTCTTGTACTACTAACAATGTAAGCACTTGTCCAGCCAGCGAACGTCATTAATAAACTCCCTATACCAAACCAAAGCATCATTTGCTTGGCTCTACCTTGTTTCTCTTCTAATGTATAATCCGTTAAATCCATTTTTTATAAAAATTTATCAATCACATAAATAATGGGCATTAGTGTAATGTAACTTACACTTGCTAACATTAATTTTTTTGCAGATGGGTTATCTCTTTTTTCGTATAATTTAAAGGCAAAAAATAACATCATCAATCCTAAAATAAAAACAATAACTGCTGCGTATACCGATAATTTTAAATCGCCAGTAATACCAAATGCAGGGATTACCGAAATAACAATCATCCAAATAGTGTACATTATAATTTGCAGTGCAGTTCCTTTATCTTTCTTACCTGTGGGCAACATTTTAAAGCCTCCTTTTTTATAATCTTCATCTAACATCCAAGCTAAAGCCCAAAAATGTGGAAATTGCCAGAAAAATTGAATCATAAAAAGCGTTCCTGGTTCTATCCCGAATTCGTTAGTTGCTGCTACCCACCCTAACATAAAAGGAATGGCCCCTGGTATGGCTCCAACAAATACTGAAAGCGGAGTCATTGTTTTTAAAGGAGTATAAGCACTTGTATATAAAAATATAGATATAGCGCCGAACATGGCTGTTTTTTGATTTAGAATATACAAACACACTAAACCTATGATCGTTAGCGTAATTGCTACGGTCAAAGCCTGATTTACTGACATTCTCCCGGCAGGAATAGGTCTGTTTTTAGTCCTATTCATCAAAGCGTCTAAATCTTTTTCTATTACCTGATTGTAAGCATTTGACGCGCCTACCATGCAATATCCTCCAAAAGCTAATAAAAGAATCGGATATAGTTTTACCTCAGGTGTCGCCAGTAAATAACCCGCAATTGCAGAAAACACAACACTTATAGAAAGTCTTGCTTTGGTAATCTCCTTAAAATCAGCAAAAATTAAAGATAATGAAACCTCTTTTACTGAACTGACTGCCGTTTTCATTCGGATTTATTAGTGGGGTACAAAGATACATCCAGAATGCTATTTTTGCAACGAAATTAAAAGGTTAATATATTTTTAACAATGTAGAATTTCTTGGGAATTAAACTTAAAAAAACTCGCTACCCAAAAAGAAGGATAACGAGTAAAGTCTTTTTAAAAACTTAGCTGCTATTGTAACTGAAAATTGATAGGAATACTAAAAGAAACTTTTACAGGCTTTAAGTGTTGTTTTCCCGGAGTCATTTGAGGTAGTTTATCGATAATCCGAGCCGCTTCTTCTTCTAAAATTTTCGCTGGCCCCTTTAATTTCACATCTTCAATAAAACCTTGTTTGCCGATGGTAAACATAACATAAACCTTACCCTGTGTGCCAGTTTCCATTGCAACTTCTGGATACCTAAAATTCTTTTTAAT
>JANQTG010000143.1:20242-84658 GCA_030731855.1 Cellulophaga sp.
TTGAGAAATTACTTGCGGTTCAACTTTACTAAAAGCAAACTCTAAACCAAAATAAACGAGAAACATCGCTACAATTAAACCGATTTGAAAGTGCACAAAACTGTTTTTTTGTAAATTTGCATCTTGTTTACTCCCTTTGGAGTTTACATTGTTGGACGTTTCGCTGCCAAACCCATTGCCGTGGGCTTGTGCAGTACTCTTTGTACTTTTTTTCATAATAGTAAATTTTTATATTGTTACTATTTTGTTAAATACAAGAAACGTACCAAAAAGAAAATCCCGAACAAAGGTTCGGGATTTTTAACTAGCACCACCCAAAATTACAGTAAAAGTAATTTTGACCCCCCCCAAAGGAGCGGTAATAAAAAAACCCCGAAAAAAAATTTTGGGGTTTTAAATAAAATTTGAGAATATATTTTATTGTAATTTGAATGTAATAGGAATACTAAAAGGTACTCTTACTGCTCTACCTCTTTGTTTTCCTGGTGTCATTTTAGGAAGTTTAGCTATAATACGTGCAGCTTCTGCTTCTAAATTTTTATCTGGTCCACGCATTCTAACGCTTCCAATGCTTCCATCTTTCTGAATTACGAAGTTTACATATACCTTACCTTGAACTCCCATTTCTTGAGAAATTTCAGGATATCTAAAGTTTTTATTAATATGTTTAAACATTTCTGACTGAAAACAATCTCTTAATGCTTTAGCACCTTTACTTTTTTCGCCTTCACAGCCTGGAAAAATAGGCACATCTTCAATAACCGAAAAAGGAATATCTAAATCTTCCACAACTTCCGCAACCTCTATATCAGCAACCTCAGCAACTACTTCGTCTTCACTAGACTCTGTATCTTTAATCACAGTCTCAGGAACATCAGCTTCATCTTCAACAACTTCTATAATTTCAGGAGCTGGTGGTGGTGGTGGTGGTGGTGGTGTTTTAATTTGTTCCGTCATCGGAACTTCTTCATCTAATAAATCATCAACATTTTGAGAAATGTCGTAATTTACTACATCATCATACTTTTTGTATTCTAAAGCTTGCCAAGTAAGAAACATAACCAAAGCTAAACCTCCAACAAAAAATAGACCGCTATTTCTTGAAATATCTGCTTTTGGATTCTTTTTTAATTCCATAATTCAAAAATTTAATGTGAGCTAATTTAAATATTTATTTATTAATACGAGAATTTTTTTTAAACATTTTATATGATTTGTTTTCTAAACCATAATTTTAGACTTATCCATCCGGTTAAAGCACCTAAACTATTCGCTAAAACATCTAAAAAATCTCCTTGTCTATTTTCTGTAAACCCATATTGTAATACCTCAATAACTATACCATAAAGTACAGAAAACAACATTACATATAAAGAAGCTTTCTTAAAACTAGTTAAGATTTTAAACTCTTTTACTGCTAAACTTCCCAATATAGTAGCACAAAAATAAAAAGTAAAATGTGCTATTTTATCAAAATGAGGAATTTTAATACTTTTTGATATAGTCCCAACTTCCTTAAAAGAAAATAAGCTGAGTGATGTAATAAACACCAACCAGCTTATAAATAAAATTGTAAACCTATATTTTTTAAGCACCTACTAATTCTTTGTAATCAGCATCATTTAAAAGAGATTCTATTTCTGAACTATCGCTTATTTTAATTTTGATCATCCAGCCTTTTCCATAAGGATCGCTATTTACATCTTCAGGACTATCTTCTAAACCATCGTTAAAAGCAATAATTTCGCCTGAAAGTGGTAAAAACAAATCTGAAACTGTCTTTACAGCTTCAACAGTACCGAAAACTTCATCTTTAGATAATGTTTCGTCTAAAGTTTCTACTTCTACATAAACAATATCACCCAGTTCGCTTTGTGCAAAATCTGTAATACCTACTGTAGCAGTATCACCTTCAATTTTAACCCATTCATGATCTTTAGTATATTTTAATTCTGATGGAATATTCATAATGCTATATCTTTCTTTTTATTAATAAAACAAATGTAAAATATTAATATTAGGTATTCAAGTAAAAGTGTGATTTCGATTATTAGATTTTTGGATGCTTAAACGTTTGATAATTGGAAAACTAAACTAATAAGCCTATTACCTCTTAAACTTAGCAAAAATCAACCCTTAATTTCCGAAGTTGTACCGAATAGTAAAGCCCGTATTTATTGTGGTTTGTGGAAATGCTGTAGAAACTGCAAATTGAGAGAACGAATGATCATAAAAAAATATGGCATTTATATTTTTATTTAAAGCGTAATCTACATTAAACTTTAGGTTAAATAAATCTTGCCCTGAGGTAATTTGATTGTTGTCTATATCAAGGTTTCTTATATAGGTGATATTATTTCTTAAGGTTCCATCTAATTTTATATTCAAATCGCCTTTTAAACGTGTTTTTTGTCCTCCGATATTGGTAACCATTTGCACGTCTTTAAAACGATATCCAAGGCCTAATGTAAAATCTTTTCCGTTAATTTCGGTCAGTAAACTATTATCAAAACTTAAAGATAAGGTTCTATTTGTACGCACTTCTGCTACAACGCTCATAGAATTTTTCATTTCAAGATCTATCTTTACCAACGGATTAAACTCATCCGTAAGCACCACATTGCTAATAATATTATCTGGCAATAAGTCTAAAGTTTCCGCATTTACAGCAGGCAACCCTTCGCTTATTAACTGTACTTTCTCTAAATTGGTCTGAAAAGAGTTGATGCTATATGCCGCCCTATACCCATGGTTGATAGAGAAACGTTTAAACTTACTTTTAAACCATTTAAAATTCATTAAGCCGGTATATTTCAACGTCCAGTTAGGAATAGGAATATCTCTAAAAGCATCTAAATTTACACGATCTACATCTTGACCTGTATACGCCGCAAAAAATGCAGGTAATAAAACTTCTTGACTAGTTTTACCATACAATTCTGGAAAACCATCAACTTCCGGAGATGTTTGTCCTCGGTCTGAGAGTAATCTATTGGCAATAGTAATTCTATTTTGTTTAAAAGTTTCGAAAGCTTCGGAGGTAAATTCATCGCTTTTGCTAAATACAGATCCTAACATTATAGTTGAGACACTAAAATTACCAAAATCGTTTCCTAATAAATTATTATACAAATAATCATTTGGTGCAATTTCGTCTATTCTAAAACTTTCTTCGTAACTGCTTTGAAACTGCCTATCAGCAGTTATGTCAATTGTTAAATCTTTTAAAGGTTGTGCCGTTGCCGTAATATTTAAACGCGTGTTTACATTCTGCACAAACTGTTGGTTGAATTCAGAAAAAGTGGTTAGCCACCCATTTCTTGCAGCTTCAAAGCGTATATCAGACTGCTGACTTCCAAATACAAAACCTAATGACGGCCTTGTACTACCTAAAAAACCTATAGATTGCGTATATCCTGGCAAAGCAGTTCCGCTGGTTTGCTCGTAAGCTACATTTAAGCGTTTCACCATGGTAACTACATCTACAAAGGTGTTAAAAAGTGGACTAGTTTTATTTGTACTTTCTTTTTTATCTGTTGTTTTTGAACTGACCGCTAAGGCCTTTGCGTTGCCTTTTACTTTTTTAAGCCCGACCAAATCATACAATTTCTGCATGTTCATGTTAGTAGAAAACTCGTGCCTATGCGAATTCTGAACTGTATTGATTGTCTCCCCTGCTACTTCAATTAAAGCATCACCGCCACGTTGCCAATCAAAATTACTGGTATAACTGTATTGGCCAGTAATAAAACTTAATGCTGGAACTAATTTGAAAGGCAAATCGTAATTTAATTGTAATTGTTGTGCGTGTCTGTTAGGCTCTCCAATATCCCAAAAACCATCCCAAATATCTAATTCTTGATTTATTAAAGAAGATGCGTTGTCGTCTTGGTTAAAATAATTACGAACAATATTATTGTTTGATGCTTGTATATTTAAGCGTAATGATTTTGTTAAAGTATAATTTAAAGCATACTGCCAATTAAACAAATAATTGCGTTGTTGTAACAATGGCAAATCTAAGGCGTCTACCCCAGGTTCTAAAACATCTCTAAATTGTTGTTGGTTAAAGTTTCTGTTAAGATTGGAGTTTACAGTAACGGTAGAGGGTAATAAATTAAAATTTAATTCTTTTAACCATTTCCAATATGCACCCGTAAACAGTGAATCTTTTTTGGCAAAAGGTGCTACTGTAACAGGTTTAAAACTATGATTGTATACAAAACCTGTGGTTACATTTTGCTCCTCTAAATTAGCTATTTCAAAATCGCGATGATTGGTTTCGTTATAGGAATAATTAAAAGTGAAATTTTCTATATCGTAAAAATTTTCTTCCGCTTCTTCGCCTCTATTTTTACGAACACCTATTAAATTGATACTCGTACGCTTGGTATAATCTTGGGCTTGTTCTAAGACCTGATCTTTATTTTCTTGCGTTGTTGCAGCATCAATACGGTCTTGTAATTTTAAATCGTCATAAACAGGATCAAACTCTGGGGTGATCATTTGCTCCGATACACCATAATTAAAAGGTAATTGAATTCCCCATTTTTTTGGTAATAATTGTCCGACATTTAAATTAGTCACCACATCATATGAGACCGCATCTTGTCTCGCTCTTTCATTAGGCATTTGATCAACTGCTCCAAAACCAGAAGTACTTTTGCTGCCTGTTGCAGAAAAATCTGCAAAATCTGCCACATTTAAATCCACTGCTGCAATGCTCGCCCAGCCGCCGTTATTATCTAAGCCTGCCAAGCGCAGCTCGTTAAACCAAACCTCTCCTCTTGCAAATTGGGAACTTTGGTTTTTTACACCTACCATCATACTTCTTAAAGTTCCTAAAGACGGATTCCCTTTTATACCAATTCTTGTTACTCCTAAAGTTCTAGGCGCAAATTCTGCCACGGGAACAACATCA
Organism: Cellulophaga sp.; assembly: GCA_030731855.1. Classification (GTDB taxonomy): domain Bacteria; phylum Bacteroidota; class Bacteroidia; order Flavobacteriales; family Flavobacteriaceae; genus Cellulophaga. The sequence continues at coordinate 25,164 of JANQTG010000143.1, forward strand.
CTACCAATAATATCATAATACGTTATATCTGTTAAAGTTTGGTTAGCTATTCCCAAAGATTTTACCTTACTTAAATCAGACAAGTTAATAGCTAATTCATTTAATTCAGGCCAGATATCTTCAGCTTGAGTTGCACCAAAATCGGTAAACGATAACGGAATTTCTATTTGATAAAAATTTTGAGAAAAATCTGTTCCCAATCTTAAAAAACCAACTAAAGGTATCTCACCGTCTAAATAATCAGAATCTACAATCTCTTCTGCATGAATAAACATTCGTAATTTTTTATATTGACGAACATCTATGTTTATATTTTTAAAAACTCCTCTTGAATCTAGTGGTTCTAAATTTTCAACCGCAAAAGATAATGATTGCTCATTTTGACGAATTAATGTATTGTTATTATTTAGCTGTTCACGAATAACCCCTGGAGGCAATACATAAGGAATAGGTTCTCTTCTTTCGTTTTCAGTAATATTTACGGTGTTTACATCTACCAAAGTAATGTCATCAGCAGCATTATCATCTACGCCTGGTTGCAAAGATTTTACATAGGTTCTCCAATCGCCACGGACTAAATCTAGGGTCGCAAAACGTAATGAAACATCGCTAGAAAAACCTGTTAAGTACATTCTTAAAAAACTAATAGATCTAAAGTCGGTGATACCACCAACAGCACTTGTAAAATTACTTAACGGAATTTTATACTGTATCCAACGGCTACGAACTTCAGAGCCATCAGGAATTTGTTGTTGCCCAGTAAGTAAATTTTCTCTTATGTCGGTTACATAGCGATCATTAATAGTAGTATTTGGTTTAATAGCAATACGGTATTCGTAGTAACTATTAATGGTATTCATGGTTAAGTCGCGGTCAACATCTTCAACATCTGGTAATGTATTTGACCCTCTATTGGTATTGGTTACCTCAACAGGTGAATTCCCTTGGGGATTATTAAAATCATAATAACGCTCTAAAATACTGCCTTCTCTGTTTAAATAATATTGATAGTTGTCTAAAGCAGGATCCGGACCTGAATTATTAGTATACACTGATGCCTCATCCGTATCATTTAAACCATCAAAACCAATATCTTGTAAGGCTCTGTTGGTTTCATTAACATCAAAGGCGTAGACTAAAGACTGTGTTGCGGGTACTTTTCCCCATGATGTTGGTGCTACCAAATCGTTACTTTGCAACCCTGGTAATCCGTTTTCATATTGCTTACGACCATCTTTTAAAATGTCTTCTGAAATATTTCCTAAGTTAAAAACCAATTCTCCTGAACTTGTTGCAACACCGTCCACATATGGATCAAGAACCCAAAACTGAACAAACTCTACGTTCGATTGTTCAAAGTTAGTACTGCTTAAAGAACGCATCATTCCACCCCATTTTTGATTGGGTTGCTCTGTTGCAAAATCAGGATTGTTGTTGTAAGGCCCTTTAGCATTTGGATAATACACCAAGTCTAATGTTGTTTGAACTCGTGATTGCCCTATGGCCTGATCCGTCTCAGGAAAAACTTCATCAATAAAAACTCGTCTTGTTTGGTTGGTTGAAATATCACTTTCTGAAATTCCTTCTGGCCGTTGCCTTTGAGCGTAAAAAATAGGATCAACTGAATACCAAGACATTTTGGCGCGTCCGTATCCATTTTCTAAATTTGTAGGATCATCAGGAGAACTTCCTAACAATTGTCCGCCTGGCGCAAACTCTAAAGGGGTACTTGCTAAAGACCATCCTAAAGAAGATCGAATATCAATTAATGATTGTGCGCCTTCAAAATCATCTAAATAGGTGGTTGACTCACCATTAAAATCATCATTTTTTGGAGTTCCAGGACTCAAAAAAGCAACCTCACCACGCACTGACAAATTAGAAGGAACATCAGTATCAATATTGGGTAATTTATTCACTAATCGGGTTAAAAAAGGAACTTCAGTTGAAAAATTTCCATTTAAACCAAAAATTGTATTATTTACAGGTTCTAAGCCGTAATTAGCTTTTTGAGTCTGTGGTCGTTCATTTAAGTTGATAAGGGTACCCCCTAACATAAAATTTTTATTAATTTGATGTTCTACATTGATACCGGTATATCGCCTTGCTTGTTGCCCAAAAACTGCCGTATTTTCTACAGAAATATTTATGGGAGTATTTGATGCTTGCAAAGAAGGGTCTGTTATTTGAACCGTACCTGCTATATAATTTACCGTATAATCTATACCTTCTTGCAGTTGACGACCTCCAGCAGTAACCCGCACAGAACCTCTAGGAACGTTAAAAGCCCCTATAGGAATACCATTATTGCCTTCGGATTTATAGCGTCCTTTTAAGAAAAATTTATTTTTATCAGCATCTTCTAAAGCAGCAGCTTTTGTTAAAGCATACATACTTCTATAAACGTATTTTCGTTGATTTTCATTATACCCCTGATCATTAGCAACATCGTAAACTCCACCCCCTAAAGTCTCAAAAAGAAATTCTCCGAAAGGCTCTACTTTGGTGAAAATTATACGACCACTCTGCGTATCAACAGTTACCCCTGGTACAAAATCGAAAAAACCATCACCGCCAGGCTGCGCATCGTTATAAAAATTTAAACGATCTAAATTAAATACATCTAATAAAATACGTTCTTCTAAATTAGCTGGCCAACCATTATCATTAACCTTTGTTAAGTAGTTTCTTGGTGTAGGATCTGAATATAAAACATTCAATTTAAAATCTTCTTGGCTTAATCTAAAAGCGCCTGTTGTATAAATGTTTTTCATCATTAAATCCCAAATAGGATCAGCAACATTTGTGATGTTACTTTTTAATAATTTCAGTACTAAAGTGTTATTATTCACTACCGGATTTACGCCTCCTGTAACCGTTGTAGCATCTACACCACCATTAGCAAATTCTCCCACTTGGTATACTTGCCCTTGATACGTGTATTGATAGGCAACTGCTAGAACCTCATCATTACTTAAACGTTGATTTAAAGAAATGTACCCTAACTGTTGATCTAGCTGAAAATCTCTTACTTCTTCTAATTTTCGAGCATTTTCTAAAATAGCATAGTCAAATCCTTGATTTATTTGATATCCAGGCACATTAAAACCAGCTTCAACCGTTGCAATATCTCTAATTTGTGGGGTTAAAGCACCGCCGCCTTCAATTAATTTGGGATCAAAATCGTTGGCTCCGTTTCTAGGCAAATCTCCTGCACTTGATATATTAAAAAACCCAGACGGATTTCCATTATTACGACCAATGCGCGTTTTCTCTGATTGGGCTTCTCCCAAATCTTGGATCGCAACTACATTACGAACGTTTAATACTTGTTGGTTTCTATTAGTTACCCAAACCTCTATACGCGTAATTTGAACTAGTGTATTTTTATAAGGATATCTTTCTAGAGCTTGATCGTAAGTATCTCTAAAAAATTGTGATAAGAAAAAATGCTTGTCTTCTTCATAATCTAAAGAAGTTATAGAGAATTCATTTATGGTACCCCCACCTTGTGCTACTACCGTATTATTTTGAGATTGCTGATCTGAAAAAACAGTTGTTATTCTTGTTTTTCCAAACTGCAATTGTGTTTTTACACCAAAAAGACTTTGAGCCCCTTGTATTAAAGAACTATTTAAGGGCATATTAACGTTACCAACTTCAATTTTTTGTAATATATCGTCTTCTGTTGGAGTGTAATCTAATTTTACAATATTCTGAAAATCAAAGGTAGCTTCGGTATCGTAATTGGCATTTACTTGTAAGCGCTCTCCTATTTTTCCTAACATACTCAACCGAATTTGCTGATCAAAATCAAAAGCTGTATTGGTTCTTTGTCTTGGAGAAAGTGATGGGTTATCGTTCTTTTGCCAAAGTACTCCTAAGTCCATCGCAATAGATCCTTGAGGAATAACTTCAATAGTATTACCGCCGAAAACAGATTCGAAAAAATTATTATTTACGTAAAAATTAGGAAGTAGATTTTTTCTAGCTTCTTCACTACCTTCTTTTTTACCTGAATACGCATCGATCTTATCTTTAAAATAAGAAGTCATATTCTCTTTACGAGCTAAGGCCTGGTATTCTTTTGGAGTTAGTATAATTGGATAACTAATATCAAATTCTCCAACAGACTGTGAGTAAATATAACGGTCTAACTGAGGGTCGTAGGTATATTTGGAAGTAATACTTGCCGGATTTTTTAATTTAAGTTTTCCTAAAGCAAACCCTTTTTGCACCGTATCATTTTCTTGTTCGGTTGTTTCTTGCGCATTAGTTATCTGCGAAACACCAAAGAAAACAATACATACAAGTAGTAGCTTAAATCTAAAAGATTTAAGTAATAATTTTGCCCTTTTTTTCAAACTTCTTACAAATTTTTCAATGAAAGCTTTATAATATCTTCCACGCTTAATGAAGCATCTTGACTTACGATTTTATCCACAATCCTTTCTGATTGTTTACGCATAAAACCAAGAACTTCTAAAGCAGATAACGCTTCATCTTTATTTGTATTGTTTAAAGTGGCTGAAACTTCGTCAATATCGTATATTTTTAAAACTTTGTCTTTTAAATCTAAAATTACACGCTGTGCAGTTTTTGCTCCAATTCCTTTTACGGACTGTATAGAGGCTACATTACTTGTAGCTATAGCGTCTCTAATTTGCATGGGTTCCATAGAGGAAAGCATGGTTCTAGCAATACTCGCGCCTATACCTGAGACAGATATTAAAAGTCTAAAAATATCACGTTCCGATTTTTCATAAAAACCGAATAAAGTATGAGAGTCTTCTTTTACTTGAAGATGAGTAAAAATGGAAATATTTTCAACATCTAAAATTTTAGAAAATGTGTGTAAAGAGATGTTTACAAAATAACCTACTCCTCCACACTCTACTACTATGTGTGTAGGATTTTTCTCTACTAATTTTCCTTTTAGATGATTGATCATGGTTTAGTTGTTCGTTTATAGTTTCTGGTTTCAAGTTTAAGGTTTAAGGTTTAAGGTTTAAAAAAACAACTTAAAACTTAACATTAAAAAGTAAAAACTTTACTTCGTATTCCTGATTTCTTACTTCGTACTTTAAAAAATTTAAAACTAAAAACTACTAGTTTACTATTTTTTCTTTTTTACGTTTTTCTCTTTCTTGTACATCAATTACCGCAATCGCTACCATGTTTACCATTTCGTCTACACCAGCACCTAATTGAAGAATATGTACCGATTTTCTTAGTCCTAACATAATAGGGCCAATACTATCTGCCTTATTTAATTCTTTCAATAATTTATAAGTAATATTGGCAGACTCTAAATTTGGAAAAATTAACGTATTTACCTTTTTACCTGCTAGTTTTGAAAAAGGGAATTTACTTTGATGTAACTCTTTGTTCAAGGCAAAATCCATTTGAACTTCACCATCTACAACCAAATCTGGTGCTGTTTCATGTAAAATTTTTACAGCATCACGCACTTTAGTGGCATCTGGGTGATTTGAAGAACCAAAATTAGCGTAAGACAACATCGCCATAACAGGATCAAAACCAAATGTAGTAGCAACATTGGCGGTCATTTTAGCTATTTCGGCAAGCTCTGCTGCCGTTGGATCTATGTTTATTGACGTATCTGCCAAAAATAGCGGACCACGTTCTGTAATCATAATATTTACGGTAGCCACTTTTTTAACATTTGCGGCTCTCCCAATCACTTCAAAAATAGGTTTTACTACGGTTGGATATGCTCTTGAATAGCCCGAAATCATTCCGTCAGCATCACCTTCTAAAACCATCATTGCTGCAAAATAATTACGTTCTCGCATTTTAGATTTTGCACCGTAAAGAGTAAATCCGCTTCTTCTTCTGTTTTCCCAGAATTTTGTGGCATATTGGTCTCTTTTTTCGAGAGACTCTTTATCCTTTGGATCTACTATTAAAAGGTCCGCATCAAACTCTAACTCCTTTTTAAGCTCTGTGATTAGTTCTTTATTTCCTAATAAAACAGGAATCGCTATTCCTTCTTCGTAGGCTATTTGCGCTGCTTTTAAAACATCTAAATGCTCAGCCTCGGCAAAAACAATTTTTTTAGGACTCATTTTAGCCCTATTGTGTAATAAACGAACAATTTTATTGTCGTTACCTAAACGTTGTAAAAGCTCTTCTTTGTACTTATCCCAATCGTCTATCGGATTTTTAGCAACACCACTTTCCATAGCTGCTTTTGCCACCGCTGGCGGAATTTCAGCAATAAGTCTTGGGTCAAAAGGTTTTGGAATTATATATTCTTTACCAAACGTAAGTCTGGTTTCGCCGTACGCAATATTTACTTGCTCGGGTACTGCTTGTTTTGCTAAATCTGCCAAAGCTTTAACCGCAGCCATTTTCATAGGTTCATTAATTTTTGTAGCTCTAACATCTAAAGCACCACGAAAAATAAACGGAAAACCTAACACATTATTTACTTGATTAGGATGATCAGAACGGCCTGTAGCCATGATAATATCTTTTCTAGTTTTAACCGCTAAATCGTACTCAATTTCAGGATCAGGATTTGCCATTGCGAAAACTATTGGGTTCTCTGCCATAGTCAATAACATTTCTGGTGTTACAATATCCGCTATGGAAAGTCCCACAAAAACATCGGCATCAACCATAGCTTCTTCCAGCGTATCGATTTTTCTATCGGAAGCAAACTCTAATTTTTCGACAGATAAGGTTTCTCTATCAGATCGGATAACCCCTTTACTATCAAGCATTACAATATTCTCGTCTTTTGCACCAAAAGCTTTGTACAAACGTGTACAAGAAACTGCTGCCGCACCAGCGCCACTAATTACAATACGTACTTCACTAATTTTTTTATTACTTAGCTCTAATGCATTTAATAGTGCCGCAGCAGAAATAATAGCCGTTCCGTGCTGATCGTCGTGCATTACAGGAATATCAAGCTCTTCTTTTAAGCGTCTTTCTATTTCAAAAGCTTCAGGGGCTTTTATATCTTCTAGATTTATACCTCCAAACGTAGGAGCTATCATTTTTACCGTTTGAATAAACTTTTCTACATCTTCGGTATCTACTTCAATATCAATACCGTCAATATCAGCAAAGATTTTAAACAATAAGCCTTTTCCTTCCATTACAGGCTTTGAAGCCTCAGGACCAATATTACCCAAACCAAGTACAGCCGTACCGTTTGATATGACTGCCACTAGATTTCCTTTTGATGTGTACTTGTAGACATTTTCTTTGTCTTTAGCGATTTCTAAACAAGGCTCTGCAACCCCTGGAGAATATGCTAAGGCTAAATCGCGCTGCGTAGCATAAGGTTTTGTAGGTACAATTTTTATTTTTCCTGGTTGTGGTTTTGCATGGTATACTAATGCTTCACGACGTTTAGATTCTTTACTCATAATATATAACTATTAAAACACAAATTTACATGGAATCTTCTTAGGAACATTAGAATTTTTATAGAAAAAAGGCATTAAATTTTATTTAATGCCTTTAAATTTTTTTTCTGTTTTAAACTTACGGAGTTATTCTTTTTTTACCTCTGTTTCATTAAGTCTTAATGCCAAAACTGCTGCAATTACAAAAAATACCCCACCAAATAAGATGGCATTAATGGCACTATCGGCTAGTAAGTATTTATAGATAGGCCCAAAAGTTATGGTCTGTATCCCCATAGGAATTACAATCATCATATTTAAAATTCCCATGTAAACCCCTCTTCGATCTTGAGGAACAATTTTAGAAACCATGGTGTATGGAATACCCATCATTGCCGCCCAACCAATACCAAATAATACCATAGGTATTAAAACTAATTGTAGATCTGCGATATAAGGAATTAAAAATAAGGCTAAACCTGTTCCTAAAAGACTTAAAGCATAGATTTTCTTTCCTCCAAATTTAAGGGTAAGTGGAACTAATGCCAGTGCCACTATTGCGGTAACAATATTATACGTTAAACTCATTTTAGCAGATTGTGCTGCGGCTGTTGAAATATCAAAATCCATCGTAGCCATAAATAATGGTGTAATATACTGCCAGTAAATAAATAAGGCATACCATTGAAACAAGTAAACAGCCGATAGCTTCCACATAAATTTGGGCATTTCTTTTACCGCTTTTGAAATTTCAACAAAAGGCATTTTAAACCTTTCAGCAAAGGATAAACTTTTGTGATTGTTAATTTCTACCATTTCTTCATCCGAAGGAGGAATTTCTGGCGTTTTTAAAACAGACCACAAAATAGTTGCTACAGATAAAAAAGCACCAATAAAAAAAGAATAATACAACCATTTAGGAATTTCACCTTCAATTTCAGTAGCACCACCAAACCAGTCTTGAAACCAAATAATAGACATCATGGCTAGCGCAATGCCACCACCAACAAATAAACTTTGCATCTGATACCCAAAACTTAATTGTTTTTCGGGTAATTTATCCCCTACAAAAGCCCGATAAGGTTCCATAGCCATATTATTACCAGCATCTAGAATCCATAATAAACCAACTGCAAACCAAAGCGTAGGACTTAAAGGAAAAGCAAACAAACAAAGACTCCCCAAAATAGCGCCGATTAAAAAGAATGGTTTTCTTCTTCCCCATTTGGGCGACCATGTTTTATCAGAAATGGCGCCAATAATTGGCTGTACAACCAAACCTGTAACTGGACCAGCAATATTTAATATAGGTAACATTTCTTCTGATGCCCCTAGATATAAAAAAATAGGATTGATGGCCGTTTGTTGCAATCCAAAACTATATTGAATCCCAAGGAATCCGACGTTCATATTAAAAATTTGCCAAAAGCTTAAATTCGGTTTTTTAATTTTCATTTTAATCTTTATTAATAGATTCTGTATTTTACAGTATTCACAAAATAGATGTATAAAATTATACTATTTTCAAATAAATACATCGGAAGGTACTATTTTAATGGTTTGTGTTCTTTTATTATAGCAAAATAATAGACATATTTACTCCGAAAACGTTGTAAATAGACATTTTTTAAAACTAGCATTACTTTAAAAAATCAATATTCCGTTGCAAACCCGAAAATTTAGTCCGTTTTACAGCAGATTTTTGAAATACTTTTTTAAATACATCTTCGGTAATTTCTTGCCAATCTTTTTTGGTCATTGACAATAACTCTGGATGCGGATTAAAAAGCGGTTCATTATGTGGTTTTGAAAATTTATTCCAAGGACATACATCTTGACAAACATCACAACCAAAAGCCCAGTCATCAAACTTTCCTCTAAATTCTGATGGCAATTCGTTTTTTAATTCGATGGTGAAATACGAGATACATTTACTGCCATCTACCACGTAAGGCTCAGTTATTGCCTGAGTTGGGCAGGCATCGATACATGCCGTACAGGTACCACAATGATCGGTTACCGGCGTATCGTATTCCAAATCTAAATCGATAATTAATTCGGCAATAAAGTAAAAAGATCCTACTTTTTGAGTTAACAAATTACTGTGTTTGCCTATCCAGCCTAAACCACTTTTTGCCGCCCAAGCTTTATCTAAAACTGGGGCAGAATCTACAAAAGCACGACCGCTAACGTTACCAATTTCTTCACTTATGAATTCTTGTAAGGCTTTTAACTTACTTTTAATTACATGATGATAATCATTCCCATAAGCATATTTTGAGATTTTATAGGTTTCCGATATTTGCGTTTCTTCTGGATAATAATTTAATAAAAGAGAAATTACAGATTTTGAATCGTTTACCAGCAATCTTGGATCTAAGCGTTTATCAAAATTATTTTCCATGTACTGCATTTCGCCGTGCATGTTTTTCTTCAACCATTTTTCTAATCGCGGTGCTTCTTGCTCCAAAAAATCGGCTTTAGAAATTCCGCAAGACAAAAATCCCAATCTTTTGGCTTCATTTTTTATTAATTGCGTATATTTCTGCTTAGAATTAATGGACATGAATTTGTAATTGATTTTTAATCGAACCTAAAACACAAAAATAAATAGTAATGATGTAACAATTTTTATTTTTGAAGACTAACAAAGCGTACCAATTTAAACAACTTAGATGATACATATCGAAAATTTAACCAAATCTTTTACGGCAACCACCAAAAAAGGTCTGAAAACAGAAAAAACTATTGTTAATGCAGTAAACCAAGTTTCCTTTGATTGTAAACCTGGCCGAATTTTTTCACTACTTGGCCCAAACGGTGCAGGAAAAACAACCACCTTAAGAATGATTGCAGGTATTATTAAACCCACCTCTGGCACTGCTATTGTTGATGGTGTTGATATTCTTAAAGACAGTGACGAAGTTAAGAAACACATTGGCTTTTTAACCGGTTCTACAGGCTTGTACGAACGTTTAAACCCTGATGAAACTATTGATTTTTTTGGAAAACTCTATAAAATTCCAGAAGCGCAACTGCAAGAACGCAAAGAATACTTGTTTGAAAAACTAGGCATCAACGATTTCAGAAAAAAAAGAATGGGACAAATGAGTACTGGTATGAAACAGAAAGTTTCGATTGCCAGAACACTTATTCATGATCCAGAGGTGTTAATATTTGATGAACCTACATCAGGGCTTGATGTAATTACAGCAGAAAGTATTATTGAACTAATTCGTGAATCAAAAGAAAATAATAAAACGGTTATTTTTTCTTCGCATATTATGAGCGAGGTAGATTTATTGTGCGACGATCTTGCCATTATCAATAATGGAAGTATTATTTACAATGATACTTTTGAAAATTTCAAAGGAGAAATGAAAGCAAAAAACCTGACTCAAGAATTTATTAACCGTGTAAAAGAAGCTTAAGATGAACGATTTATTTATAATTATAAAAAAAGAGCTTACTGAGCTTCTAAGAGATAAAAAAACAATTATTAACTCCATTGTTTTACCTACTGTTTTAGTGCCAATTTTAATTTTTGGTGCTATGAAAGTCACCGAAATGATTCAAAAAAGTAATGAAGAAAAATCGGTTAAAATCGGATTGGTAAATGCCCCAAAAAACTTTTATAATCTTGTAGCTGCTGACACTTTAAATAAAATTACGGTATATGAAGAGGTGAGAGATTTTAAACAACTTATTGACGATGAAACCATACAGACTGCTATTGTTTTTCCAAGCGATTGGGATGCACAAATGAACAACTTGTCCACTAGCGAAGTTCAAATTTTCAGAAATGGCTCTAAAGACAACGTCAATGGACGAGCAACTAAATTAATTGAAATTTATAATGCACAATTAAAAGCTGCCAGAATTACAACACTTGAAATTCCTACTGAAAAGTTAACTCCTTTTACCGAAAACTATGTTGAAGTTGGCGAACAAAAAGAGGTGATTGGAAAACGAATAGGTGGCTTTATTCCTTATTTATTTATTTTAACCATGTGGGGTGGTTGTTTGTTAGCTGCGGTTGATTTGGTAACAGGAGAAAAAGAGCGTAAAACGATAGAAACTACCTTATCACTGCCGATTTCAAAATTTAAAGTGCTATTAGGTAAAACAATTGTAGCCTCTTTATTAGGTTTTATTCCTGCCTTATTAAATTTAGTGGGTTTAATTGTCGGACTAAAACTTATTGATGGTATTCCAGCAGTTTTTAACGACGCTATTGGAGAAATGCTCAACTTTCAATCGATCACCATGATTTTGTTGTTGCTTATTCCGTTTTCGTTATTTTTATCAGGACTTATTATTGCTTTAGTGGCAGGAGCGACTTCGTTTAAAGAAGCACAAAGTAAAGCATCACCCATAATAATGTTAATCATTATTCCTTTAGTATTAGCCCTAATGCCAGGTATAGAATTAACTTGGAGTACGGTTTTAATTCCGGTTTTAAATATTGGTTTAGGGGTGAAAGAGATTATGGCTGGTACTATTGATATGACTCAATATGCTGTAATACTTTTATCGTTATTAGCCTTTGCTGTGGGTGCTGTATACTTTAGTTACAAGAAATTCTCTGACGAGAATGCAATTTTGAAGTAAGACACCATATTTAAAAAAAGCCTGTTTAATTTTTTTAAACAGGCTTTTTCTATTTAAAATATTTGCTGTTAGCTATTTTCTAAGTGTAAACTTCAAAGGCACTTCCTTCGGCTTTAAAGAAATTAGTGGGTTGATCTCAACTTCAGAGATTTCGGTAGTAATTTGATACTTTTTCAAAATTTCTGCGACAGTAATAATCATTTCATACATGGCAAAATTATTCCCGACACACATTCTTGGTCCTGCACCAAAAGGGTAGTAATAATCTTGATATAATTTTTTATCGATTTCATTAAAACGATCTGGATAGAAAGTAGCAGGATTTTCCCAAAATTCTTCACATCGGTGCAATTCATAAATACTCATCAAAATCATGGTATCTTTTGGTATATTCATGTTTTCAAAAGTATCGTCTTGAATAGCAACCCTATCAATAACATATGCTGGCGGAAAAAGTCGCATTGCTTCTTCAATACAATTTTGAATGTAGGGCAATTTCGCTAAATTCGGTAATATATCATCATCGGCTAAAGCTCCATACGTAGCTTCTTGATACGCTTTTTCTTGCACCTCAGGATGTTTTGCAAGTAAATACAGTAAAAAACTAAGCACATTTGCTGTAGTTTCATGACCTGCCGTAAATAAAATCAATACTTCATCAATCAGCTGCTTTTGAGGCATCGGAGTACCGTCTTCATACCTAGCCTGTAAAAGCATATCTAAAAGATCGTCTTTTTCTAGATTAGAATTTCTTCGCGTATTTATTAGGGTACTTAGTATTTCTTGAGCCTCTTCGGAGAGCTTTAAATGCTTGTCTATTTTTCCAGAAAATTTAAACCACCAGTTTAAATACGGCTGTCGCATTTCTTTAATCAACATACGTTGATTGGTTTCTGTAATAAATTGTAAACGGTTCATTTCTTCCCGAATATTTTCACTACTAAATAATGATTGAGCCACTACCTGAAATGCTAAATTACCCATTAAGCCATATACATCAACCGTTGTGTTATCAGGAATACCTTTAATTTCAGACAGAATCGCATCACGAACGGTTGTCATTAAATTAGCTAACTTTTTCTTATGAAATGCAGGCTGTACCATTCGGCGATGGGTTCGCCAATGTTCTCCGTTTGATGTTAAGATACCATTGCCAATATACTTGGCTAAATCTTTAGTCTGTAAGGTAGATTTTTGATATGCCTTATGCTGCTTTTGAAGAATATGCTTTATAAAACCTGGGTTTTGAGTAAAAACAATATCTTGTTTCCATCCTGTTTGGACCTTAAACGTATGTCCGTGCTCTTTAAATTTTTCGTTATGGAAGGGCAAAGGGTTTTTAAGAATTCGTTTGCTATTCTTAATAACTTCTAAGCGTTTAACTGTGTATAGGTTTTTCATCTAAATAAAAATCACTAAAACTATTATGGGTTTATTTTTATCGGTTAGTACAACCAATATATAATTCAATGCCTCTAATGGCTTTCCTTAAAATAAGCCTCCTTGAATATTCCCCTTTATTCTGCCTAAATGTTTGTAGGCCAATTCTGTTACTTCTCGACCACGTGGTGTGCGCATAATAAAACCTTGTTGAATTAAAAAAGGTTCATATACTTCTTCAATGGTTTCGGCACTTTCTGAAACTGCTGTTGCCAAGGTAGTAATCCCTACAGGGCCACCTTTAAACTTATCGATTAAAGTTAATAGAATTTTATTATCCATTTCATCTAAGCCATGCGCATCCACATTCAAAGCTTTTAAGGCAAATCTTGAAATTTCGATATCTATTTTTCCATTTCCTTTTATCTGGGCAAAATCGCGCACTCTGCGCAGTAAGGCATTACAAATACGTGGTGTACCTCTACTTCTACCCGCGATTTCAATAGCTGCTTCGTTGGTAATTGGCATTTTTAAAATTTCGGCACTTCGGGTAACAATCGTCGATAATAATTCGGTAGAATAATATTGTAACCTACTCTGAATTCCGAAACGAGCGCGCATCGGGGCCGTTAGTAATCCCGATCGCGTAGTTGCTCCAATTAATGTAAATGGATTTAAATTGATTTGGACAGAGCGCGCATTTGGCCCTGTTTCAATCATAATATCAATCTTATAATCTTCCATTGCCGAGTATAAATATTCTTCAACAATAGGACTTAAACGGTGTATTTCATCAATAAACAACACATCGCGTTCATCTAAGTTGGTTAACAATCCTGCTAAATCTCCTGGTTTATCTAGTACAGGGCCCGATGTTATTTTGATACCAACGCCTAATTCATTCGCTAAAATATGTGCTAATGTAGTTTTACCCAATCCTGGAGGGCCATGAAAAAGTGTGTGGTCTAGCGCTTCACTGCGCAGATTAGCCGCCTGAACAAAAACTTTTAAATTTTCTAAAATTTGATCTTGACCCGCAAAGTCTCCAAAACTAATAGGCCTTAAAGCTCTGTCGATATCCACTTCTTCTGGAGAGAAATGTTGGTTTGTAGGATCTAAATTTTCATTCATGACTACAAAGATACTAGAAAGTAAGCAGTTCTAAAACAAGCTTTTCTTTTAATAAATACTAATAAAATCGTATTTTCATAATCTAAAAAATGTCTGCTTGCTATGAACAATATATCAAAAACAACTTATACCAAAAATTTACTCCCTTATATCCCCTTTTATTATGTGATTTGGTCTGATGATTTAGTCTCTGCCTCTGAAATAAATGTCGTAAAAGCAGCTATTGAGAAAGATGCTACCCTAGAGACGAGTGATAAAAAAACCCTGATTAATTGGCTCAATACGAACAATCCGCCCAGTAATGAAGAACTTAAATTGTGGAAAAGCACCATCAACCATGCCCATATAAAATTAATAGAAAGTGATACCTATCCTTTAACTAGCTTATCAAAAAGACTAGTAGGCTATTACTATTCTAATGAAAAAGAAAACGAGCAGTTACAACATATTGAGCTAAATTTAGGTATTCAACCCAATCATTACCATCACTTATTTGATGTAGAAGTGATTGAAGAAATCACCTCAGACTATTACGATAGTACTGCTATTGATGCGATTTTAAAAGGAGAATTTGCCGCTGGAGTTTCAAAATTTCATGCTACCCTTAAAGACTCCATTTTCGACTGGGACATCCAAAGAACAAAAGAAGATTTTAGACAAAAAGTATTAGAGCAGGTAAAACATTTAGCCCAAGAGAAATATGGCGCTATGGCATACCCAGAGGCATACGGCGGCACTAATGATATGGAGTCTTACGCGTTTATCTTTGAAAACTTAATGTATGTCGATGGAAGTTTAACCATAAAATTTGGTGTACAGTTCGGACTTTTTGGAGGGAGTATTCAAAAATTAGGCACTAAATATCATCACGACAAATATTTAACCGATGCTGGTAGCGCTACATTGCTAGGTTGCTTTGCCATGACCGAAACCGGACATGGTTCAAATGTAAGAGGTATAAAAACAACCGCTACTTATGATAAAGAAAATGATTGCATTGTTATTCATACCCCAGGCAAAAATGACAATAAAGAATATATTGGCAATGCCTTAGATTCTAAAATGGCATCGGTATTTGCACAACTGATTGTAAATGGTAAAAATGAAGGTGTACATGCTATTTTAGTTCCTGTTCGCGACGAAAACCATGAGCTACTTAAAGGTGTTACGATAGAGGACAATGGCTACAAATTAGGCTTAAACGGGGTTGACAACGGTAAAATATGGTTTCATCAGGTGCGTGTGCCTAGAGAAAACCTTTTAAATAAATACGGTACCATTACCCATGAAGGTAATTATCATTCTGATATAGAAAACCCTAATAAACGCTTTTTTACAATGCTTGGTACTTTAGTTGGAGGAAGAATCTGTGTAGCTAGAGCGGGTTTGGGAGGCGCAAAAAAAGCGCTTACCGTTGCCATAAAACATGCCTTAAAAAGAAGACAGTTTAATGATAGTATAAAAATTCAAGAAGATTTATTGATGGATTACCCTACCCATCAATTACGCTTAACGCCACTTGTTGCTAAAGCGTATGTGTACGATATTGCTCTACAGCACATTATGAAAGTATATAGCGATGAAACCATTACGGATAAACGCGAAGTAGAAACTCAGGTGGCAGGCTTAAAATCGGTCGTTACTTGGTATGCAAATGATGCGATTCAAGAATGCAGAGAGGCCTGTGGTGGAAAAGGGTATTTAATTGAAAACCGAATTCCAGATTTAAAAGGTGATGTTGATATTTTTACCACTTTCGAAGGGGATAATAACGTTTTGTTACAATTAGCAGCTAAAGGCGTTTTATCAGATTTTAAAGCAGAATTTAATAGTGCTGGCTTTGTTTCCGTATTAAAATTATTAAGTTCACAAATAAGCGATAAACTTACCACTGTGAATCCGTTATATGTCAATAAAGTAGATGCTGAGCATTTATACAATCCTAAATTTCATAAGCACGCATTTAGCTATAGAACTAGAAGACTTACCTATACTTTAGCCATGCGGATTCGTGATTATATCAAAAAAGGAGTACCATCTTATCAAGCATTTTTAAAAGTACAAACACATTTAATAGCCTTAGGGAAAGCCTACAGCTGCGAATTAGCTTTTGATGCATTTACATCATTTACAGAAAAAATTGATGATAAAAAGCACCAAGAATTGTTTGAAAAACTAGGAACGCTATTTGCCTTATACGAAATTAGAGCCGATGCTACTTGGTATTTAGAACAAGGGTATTTTGGAAGCACAAAATCGAAAGCGATTCGGCAACGCGTAGAACGCTTATGTACCGAGTTAAGACCACATATTGAAGTATTGGTCGATGGCTTTGGAATTCCTGAGCATTTAATTACCGCACCTATTGCCAAATAGTTATTTTTTGCTGAGCTGAGAACTATCTAAAAAATTAATAATAGTGATTTTTCCAGCTCCATAAAGGTAGGTTTTAGCAGATTCTTTAGAATCTAAATTAAAAATATTTGAGGCATTTACGTAAGCACTGGTAGAACCTTCTACTGTTAAGTTTATGTCTTGAGCATCTAAAGATTCTGCTTTTAGACTAGCACTTTCGAAGAGTTGAATATTAAAATTAGCAGTATTGCCTTCCATTTTAACCTGCGCGTTTTTGAACATTTCTAAATGATGGGTTTTACTAGTGGCATATATTTTAGCATCAATTCTGTCTTTTAATGCAATATTGAGTGAATCTGCATTAATAGTAAGGTCGGCAAAACTATTTTCTAACATTAAAATATTAATTAAAGAAGCATTTGCATTAAGCTTTAACTTAGACGATCCATAGGTGTTTATTGTTAAAGCATCGGTGGTAATAACATCTTGCATTTCCATTTTGCCATCTCGTAATGTAATGCTATTTAATTGGTCATAATACACAATAATTTCCATTTTCTTTTTAGACCTTACCTCATAAAAAGAACTAATAGAAAGGGTGCCGTCTACCACTCTAAATTTTAAAACGTCTACTAAATTATCATCAATTTCTAAACTATAACCGAAATCAGATGATTTTTGAAGTGAAATATCTAGGTCATCATTTAATTCAATGGCTGTAAAAGGCGCTAAATCTTCGCGTACTTCAACCACTACTCTACTCCCCTTTATTTTGGGTTTTCGCTGGCCGTAACTAATCGTTGTAGTTAAAAAAATAAGGGCTAAAACTGGAAACTTAAATTTCATTTGGTCGTGTTTAATAATAAATCAATATACAATACTCCCAAAGATATTAAAAGCAAATACTGAATTTAATTAAAGTACTCGTATAAAATTATTTTTTAAATGAAATTCCTAAGTCTTGGAAATGTGATTCGAGCTCAGCTGACGCCTCAAATGGGCGGAATTGAAGTTGTGAGTTGTCATTTAATTCTGTACGCACTTTATCTAACAACAAAGTTGATTTAATATAATCGCCATATAATAACTTTTTATCAAAACGAATAAATACCAATCCCTTGTCTGGTAGGGTTTGCTTTAGCCTTTTTTCATTTAAGACATTGCCCTCACTATCTAAAATTGTACTGCCTTTAAAAGTGATATACGTATAGGTACTAAACAATGCCAAACCTTCTAACACTGTTAATTTATCTTTCCCATATAAATACTCTACTAAAGACGGTGGCGGTGGCGGTGGCACATTCATAAAAGAGACAGAAACCATCTCCGTTTCGGCATTATTCGATTCTTCTATCTGTGCTGCTAGAGCTGTAATTGATTTAAGTTCGCGATAATTATAAGGATTGTATTCTAAAAGCTTATTAACAGTTTCTAAATCCTCAAGGTCGCCAGTCTTATAATGAATATTATTTTTTACTCGTGACACCTCTTGTTTAACAGCATCGATAAATTGATACGGTACTTTTTTATCTGCATAAAGTATGACATTCTGAAGAAGATTTTCAGTAATAGCCTTATTTTTTTGGTCTAAGAAATTAAAGGATATATCATCAAAATACTCTAAAAGGGTATCATCATTGTAAATCTCTAGATTTTCGGTAACATATAAACTATAAAGTTGTGTTGCTACCTGAACATTCATGTCTTTGCCACCATCTGGTAGTTTTATGTTTTGTTTAGGTTGGGCTGACAATAATTGCAGCACAAATAAAAGGAGAAACATTAAGTTAAAGTGCATAAAAGGTTTTCTTAAGTTTAACTGTTTTGCGAATAAGTTTTAATTACCTCCTTTTTAATATCCTCGTAAATAGAGAAGAGTGCTTTTAAAATTATCTCTAACTCTTTTTCTGAAGTATATTTTGGAATGTTTAACTCTTCCCTAAAGCCTGGCAGTAAATCCTCAGCAATAAAATCAAACCTATTGTTTAAAAGCCCATCGTTATTTTTAATATAAAACAGTATAGGTTCTATTAAGCCGTCTTTTATTACTACTCCGAAATTTAATTCAAATTTTTCGGTTTGAAAATCTAATTTAAAAAATCTATCCTTAGACAGGTAAACAAAGTTTTTATCTAATTTTTTGAGTATTTCTAAGTTAACATTTTTATTACTACCATTTAGCGTATTATCGTAATCATTATAATTTAAACATATTTGTTTATACCTTATAATGAAATCTATTTTACTGAAAATCTGTTCTAAATTCATATTCATCCTAGGAGTTATACGAAGTTAAATTATGGTAATTATATCTTAAATATAATGAAGTAAGGACAAAAAGCACAAGCAAGGCAATATAGAATATAATTCTTTTGACTAGAGAATTATACTTTTTTGCTCTTATATCCATATATAATAAATAAATCAAAGAAATTACCGAAACAGGAATCGTAACAAATAGCCAAAAATAGCCCAACAAACTTGGACTATAAACTAATATTTTATATTCTATGGGAACTAACAATAACATATAAGCTAGAATAGTACTTACATAGAATATTGAATTTATTCGACAAACGCTTGATTTCATATTTTTTATTACATACCTAATATTACAAAAATAAATAGACAATTTAGTGTTCCTTAAATACTACAGAAAAAAATACTATTTTAAATTCTTCATTTAAAAATCCAATTTTATGGCATAAAAAAACCCTTTACTCAAAGAACAAAGGGTTATAAATTTATTTTGAAATATTAATGATTCATTTCTTCCTCACCATCTTGAAGTGGAATAGTCTGCGGTACGAAATCTTGACCTGGAATTACATATTCTCCGTTTTCATCGGTTTTACTGTAATCATAGGCCCAACGATGTACTTCTGGAATTGCCCCTGGCCAGTTCCCGTGAATATGCTCCATTGGTGTAGTCCATTCCAAGGTATTAGATTTCCATGGATTTGTACCTTCTTTTTTACCGTAAAAAATACTGTGTATAAAATTATAAACAAATACTAATTGAGCGGAAGCAGCTACAATAGCAAACATGGTAATTAATATTTGAACATCTGTTAAATCATCAAACATTGGGAATGCTGTATTTTGGTAATACCTTCTAGGTACACCCGCCATACCAACAAAGTGCATAGGAAAGAAAACACCATAAGCACAGATTGCAGTAATCCAAAAATGGATGTATCCTAAATTCTTATTCATCATTCTACCAAAGAACATTTTAGGGAACCAATGGTACACTCCAGCAAATAAACCATACAAAGCCGATATACCCATTACCAAGTGGAAGTGAGCAACGACAAAGTAAGTATCATGCACATTTATATCTAAAGTACTATCGCCTAGAATAATACCTGTTAGACCACCACTAATAAAAGTAGATACTAAACCAATAGAAAATAACATACCAGGGTTAAACTGAAGATTACCTTTCCAAAGCGTGGTAATATAATTAAAAGCTTTAACCGCCGAAGGTATTGCTATCAACAAAGTTGTAAATGTAAATACAGATCCTAAAAACGGATTCATACCAGAAATAAACATATGGTGACCCCAAACGATTGTCGACAAAAATGCAATTGCCATAATTGAGGCAACCATCGCACGATAGCCAAATATAGGTTTACGAGCGTTTGTAGACATCACCTCAGAAGTAATCCCCAAGGCTGGTAACAAAACAATATATACTTCTGGGTGTCCTAAAAACCAAAATAAATGTTCATACAAAACTGGTGATCCTCCTTGATAGTGCAGTACTTCACCTTGAATAAAGATATCTGACAAAAAGAATGATGTCCCAAAACTCCTATCCATTATCAAAAGTAAAGCAGCTGATAATAAAACTGGGAAAGAAATAACCCCAATAATTGCCGTTATAAAAAACGCCCAAATACTTAAGGGAAGCCTAGTCATAGACATACCTTTAGTTCTTAAGTTAATAACCGTTACGATATAATTTAAAGACCCCATTAAAGAAGATGCTATAAATATAGCCATAGACGTTAACCAAAGCGTCATTCCCAAACCAGAACCTGGTTGCGCCATAGGCAAGGCACTTAAAGGCGGATATACCGTCCATCCTGCAGCTGCTGGACCAGCTTCTACAAACAATGAACCTAACATAATTACCGATGATATAAAAAACAACCAGTAAGAAACCATGTTTAGGAAACCTGATGCCATATCTCTGGCTCCTATTTGAAGAGGAATCAGTAAGTTACTAAAAGTACCACTCAGCCCTGCTGTTAAAACAAAAAACACCATTATAGTACCATGTATTGTTACCAATGCCAAATAAATATCAGCATCCATAACTCCATCCGGAGCCCATTTACCTAATAAAGCTTCAAATACAGGAAAAGATTGTCCAGGCCATGCTAATTGCATTCTGAATAAAATAGACATACCTATTCCTATGGCCCCCATAATCAAACCAGTAATCAAATACTGCTTGGCGATCATTTTATGATCTTGACTAAATATGTACTTTGTTACAAAAGTCTCTTTGTGATGATGTCCATGATCGTCATGTGCATGATCATCTATATGTGCATGTGCTGTTGCTGACATAACCTTTTTTTATTTATATTAATTTTCTTTTTCTAGCCTTTTTTTATTGTGCTGCCGAAGCAAGCATCATTTTTCCAAACGTCTGTTGCTCGGAAATCCATTTGTTGTACTCGTCTTCGGTCACTACAATTATTTTCATCTGCATATTGTAATGAGATTTTCCACAGATTTTATTACATAGCAATATATAATCGAATTCCCAAGGATCAGAATTATCTTCACCTTTAGAAGCTCTTTCAGCCCTTATAGTGTTGGTTCTTTTAACCTTATCTATAATTTCTGGTTTCAAACGCATTTCTTCTGTTGTATAAATAGGAGTATAAGAAAACTCAGTAATCATACCCGGAACACAATTCATTTGAGCTCTAAAATGTGGCATATAAGCCGAATGAAGTACATCTTGCGAACGCATTTTAAAATTAATCTTTCTACCAACTGGAAGATACAATTCTTTCACTATAATATCATCAGATGCATTTGGATCTGCTTCGTCTAAACCTAAAATATTCGCGCGGTCTATATCAATCATACGCACATTAGCATCGCCCAAAACATTATCTGCACCACTATACCTCGCAGTCCAATTAAACTGTTGTGCATATAATTCGACTGTTAGTGGATCATCCTCATCATTTACATCCATAATATTGGTCCAAGTATAAAGTCCCCACAAAATCAAACCTGCTAATACTATCACTGGAATGATTGTCCAAATAAACTCTAAACGATCATTGTCTGCAAAAAACAAGGCTTTCTTACCCTTTTCACCACGATATTTAAAAGCAAAATAGTGCAATAAAAACTGTGTAATGGTTTGAGCGATAAAAATAATTACCATTGACCAAAGCATTAAATTGTCTACATCTTGTCCATGTTCAGAAGATGCGGCTGGCAGTAAAACTTTAGTATATTTCCAAAAACTAAAAATGGTTATTCCATAAATAAATACAAGAAAAGCGAACATTAAATATCCGTTATTCTTATTATCCTTATCCGTGGCAATTTGTGAATTTGTTGTACGAATTTGCGATAATTCAAAAATTTTGGTCATTTGCCAAATGGCAATTGCGACTAATACTAAAACAGCTATAATTAAAAATGGCGTCATTGTATGATTTAATGTTATTTTTTATACTAGTAATGAAAATGTTTACTTTCCTCTATGAAAGGGTTTCGTTTTGGTTGTAAAGGTTGCTTTGATATTGCTCTAAATACCCACAATATGAATAAACCAGCAAAAAATAAAATTGCACCAATTTCTGGTATTCCAATGAACCATTGGTCTCCTACCGTTGCTGGCATAACAGCATTAAAAATATCCAAATAATGTCCAATCAAAATCATAACACCGGCCATTACAACAAACCAATTCATTCTTTTAAAATCACTATTCATTAAAATAAGTAACGGGAATAAAAAATTTATGGCTACCATTCCGAAGAAAGGTAATTTAAAATCTGCTATTCTGGTTACATAATAGGTAACTTCTTCTGGAATGTTTGAATACCATATTAACATATATTGAGAGAACCATAAATAAGTCCAAAAAATGCTAATACCAAACATAAACTTTGCTAAATCATGAATATGGCTATTATTTACATCAGATAATAATCCTTTTGACTTTAAATATATGGTAATAAGCGCAATTACCGTAATGCCCGATACAAACATGCTAGCGAAAATATACCAACCAAATAAAGTACTAAACCAGTGTGGATCAACACTCATAATCCAATCCCATGACATCATTGATTCCGTAATAAGATAAAATACTAAAAACCCAGCAGATAACCTAAAATTCTTAATAAAATTGGAGTTGTCATTGGCTTCATCTTGAGCTAAAGATAATTTTCTAGAATACTCACGATAAAAAATCCAACCCCCTAAAAATATTGCAGCTCTAATAAGAAAAAATGTACCGTTTAAGTAACCAGATTTATTCTGTATTATCTCATCATGCGCAACAACTTCAGGATCCATCCAAACAAATAAATGATTCATGTGAGCAACTGATAGTGCCAACAAAATAAACATTATGATACCACCAGGCACTAAATATGCTGTAATGCCTTCCATTACCCTAAAAAGTAAGGGCGACCATCCTGCCTGTGCAGCACGTTGTATTGCGTAAAATGCTAAAACACCTAATGAAATCATAAAGAAAAAGAACGCAGCTACATAAAGGGCAGCCCAAGGCCTATTCGCTAATTGATGTAATAAATGTTCATCGTGCGAAACATCATGTTCTCCTGCGGTTGCATGATCTGAACCAACATGATCATCACCATGACCAATAACCATAGCTTTAGCCTCCTCAACCGTACCTGGAGCAGATACAAAACCGATTCCCATACCCAAAGCACCAAGAATCATTAAAACAATTGAGGCAATTTTTAATCTATTTGAAATAGTGTACATATCTAAAATCTATGTATTATTTTGTTAACTCTTCTTTTAATTTCATAACATACTCAGCAACTTGCCAACGTTCAGTTTCCCTTAACTGACTCGCATAAGATCCCATAGAATTTAAACCATAGTACATCGTATGATATGTGCTCCCAACAGTAATGTTTCTTCCAACATCAGCATAACTAGGAACACCTAATATTTTTTCTCTTTCTACCAAATAACCATTCCCAGCACCTTTATTACCATGGCAAATAGCACAATTTATGTTATAAAGCTCAGCGCCTACAGCTAAATTATCTTCACTATTTAAAGAATCTAAAGGACTTAGTTGCAATCTTGCCAATTCTTTACCTTCAAGTCCGTCAGCAAATTTATATGGCAAATGCCCTCTTGCAATTGTATTTTCAACAAGTCCCTTTGCAGCCATACCGTTAGGCAAAAATTCAACAGCTTGGTAGGTTTCGTAACCAACCGATTTTGCCATGTTTGGCATGTATTGGTAATTTGGGCTATTCTTGTCTGCACAGGAACTTAGTGCAGATACTACCAATATTATCAATGTTATGTTTATAAAACTTTTCATATCTTTAATTGAACTATTTTTCTGAAATATTGATTTCGACTGCACCTGTCTCTGCTAATAATTGCATCAATGCGTCTTCGTTGTCATGAACCTCTATTTCCATTAAAAAATGATCATCTGTTGTTCTTTTATCAGGATTCTCTGCTTGTTTAAATGGCCACAATCTGCTTCTCATATAAAATGTAATTACCATTAAATGCGCTGCAAAAAAGATGGTAAGCTCGAACATTATAGGCACAAAAGCCGGCATATTTTCTATATAACTAAAGCTTGGTTTACCCCCAATATCCATAGGCCAATCCTCGATCATCATATAATTCATCATGGTAATCGCCACAGATAAACCAATACAACCATAAATGAATGCTGTTATTGCTAATCTCGTTGAACTAAGACCCATTGCCTTGTCTAGTCCATGGACTGGAAAAGGACAATATACTTCTTCTATATGATGTTTCGCCTCTTTTACTTTTTTAACGGCATGCATAAGCACATCATCGTCTGTATAAAATGCATGTATAACTTTAGATGCCATATCTACTTATTATTATTTAAAATTTTAGCTTGACCTGCCCAATCGTCTCTTTGCGCCCTTCCTGGGAAAGTACCCGTAATTGCGTCTAACAAATCATACTCTTTTTCGCTCATTTTACTCACCTGAGAAAATTTAAAAATACCCAACTGGTTTAAAGTATTCTCCATTTGAGGACCAACACCTTTGACCAATTTAAGATCATCTGGTGTTTCAGTTGTTGGATCAAAAACCCCTATAGAACTAAGCAAAGATGAAACCTTATCCTTATCAGTGTCTGGGGGAAGTGACTTTTCTTCTATAATCTTATTTTTTATTACAACCGTATTTTTGATTTCGTAAAGTGGCTTTCCAGCATCACGCAATAATTTATACTTTTCACTAGAAGACTTCATAATCGATTTTACTTCCGCTTGAGCAATCACCGGGAATGTTCTAGCATACAATAAGAATAACACAAAAAAGAATCCTATGGTTCCTACAAAAATACCTATATCTACAAACGTTGGTGAAAACATGGTCCACGAGGATGGCAAATAATCACGGTGTAATGACGTTACAATAATTACAAAACGCTCAAACCACATCCCAATATTAACAACAATAGAAATTGCAAAAGAAAACATGATACTTGTTCTTAACCTTTTAGACCACATGAATTGGGGTGAAAATACGTTACAAGTCATCATCGCCCAATATGCCCAAGCATAAGGACCCGTTGCTCTATTTAAAAATGCGTATTGTTCGTATTCAACACCTGAATACCAAGCCATGAACAATTCTGTTATGTACGCACAACCAACTATAGACCCTGTCAACATAATTACTATGTTCATTAACTCAATATGCTGTATAGTAATATAATCTTCTAAGTTACACACCTTACGCATAATGATAAGCAAGGTATTTACCATGGCAAAACCCGAGAATATAGCTCCTGCCACAAAGTATGGAGGAAAAATTGTCGTATGCCATCCTGGTATTATCGACGTAGCAAAATCGAAAGATACAATAGTATGTACAGAAAGTACTAATGGTGTTGCTAAGCCTGCTAGCACCAAAGAAACCTCTTCAAAACGTTGCCAATCTTTAGCTCTACCTGACCATCCAAAACTTAGTAAAGCATAGATTTTTTTCTGGAACGGCCTAACCGCCCTATCTCTAATCATTGCAAAATCCGGTAGTAAACCTGTCCACCAAAAAACTAATGAAACCGATAAATACGTTGAGATAGCAAATACATCCCAAAGCAAAGGGGAGTTAAAATTTACCCAAAGTGATCCAAATTGGTTTGGTATAGGTAAAACCCAATACGCTAACCAAGGGCGACCCATGTGAATAATTGGAAACAAACCTGCTTGTACTACCGAAAAAATTGTCATAGCCTCCGCAGAACGGTTAATGGCCATTCTCCATTTTTGACGGAACAATAAAAGTACCGCAGAAATTAACGTTCCTGCGTGACCAATACCAACCCACCAAACGAAGTTAGTAATATCCCAGGCCCAACCGACAGTTTTATTTAATCCCCAAGTACCAATTCCTGTAGATACGGTATAAATAATACATCCAATACCCCAAAGAAATGCTACTAATGCTATAGAAAAAACAATCCACCATTGTTTGTTGGCTTTTCCTTCAACCGGACGAGCGATATCCACCGAAATATCGTGGTAGCTCTTGTTTCCAAGTACTAAAGGTTTTCTAATAGGTGCTTCGTAATGCGACGCCATATTTTATAGTATAGTTACGTTGATCTTAATTATTTTTATGCTTCTTCTGTATTTCTCACTTTAACATGATAGAACACATTTGGTTTTGTACCTACGTATTCTAACAAATGATACATACGATTACTCTCTTTAAGATCAGCTATTTTACTGTCTTTATCATTTATATCCCCAAATGCCATTGCACCGTTGTTACAAGCCGAAGAACATGCTGTATTAAACTCACCATCTTCTATAACTCGTCCGTCACGTTTAGCATCAAGAATAGTTTTTTGCGTTTTTTGAATACACATAGAACATTTTTCCATTACCCCTCTTGAACGCACCGTAACGTCTGGATTAATAACCATTTTACCTAGATCATTATTCATATGATAATCGAACTCGTCATTATTATTATATAAGAACCAATTAAATCTACGTACTTTATAAGGACAGTTGTTAGCGCAATATCTAGTTCCTACACAACGGTTATATGCCATATGATTTTGACCCTGACGACTATGTGTAGTTGCAGCAACAGGACAAACAGTTTCACAAGGCGCATGGTTACAATGTTGACACATTACCGGTTGAAAAGCAACCTGAGGATTTAATGAAGGATCTTCTAATTCACCAAAACCACTTAAAGAACCTTTATCCCCAGTAAGTCCATCAAATTCCGTTTTCTTATCAATATCTTGTTCAAAAGTATCTTCCGAAGAGTAATATCTATCGATACGCAACCAATGCATATCTCTAGATAATCTTATTTCTTTTTTACCAACTACAGGAACATTATTTTCGGCATGACAAGCTATAACACAAGCCCCACAACCAGTACAAGCATTTAAATCTATCGATAAATTAAAATGATGCCCTATTGAACGGTCAAAACCCTCCCATAAATCTACTGATGCCGCAGGTACTTCTTGATGATCTAAGGAAACCATTGGTTTTTTATTCCAATGTTCAGCATCTTTGGTATTAAAAATCTCTAAAGTAGTCTCTTTTATGATATCTTCTCTACCCATTAAAGTCTTTTGCAACTGTACACAGGCAAACTCATGATTTCCTTCCGACTTCTCGATAGTAACTTCTTGTGTAGTTGAAAAATTTTGATACAAAGGATATGCATTTACACCCGTTTGCATTTCAGATTTCATACCCTCAGTTTTACCATAGCCAAAAGATAAGCCTATAGTGCCAATAGCCTGACCTGGTTGGATAATCACTGGAACATTTTCAACTGAAACTCCGTTAACCGTCACTTTAGCATAGCTACCATCCAATCCTCCGTTAGCCACATGATCATTTACAAATCCTAACTTCTCAGCATCCGTTTTAGATACAGTAACATAGTTATCCCAAGAAACTCTTGTAATAGGATCTGGAAACTCTTGCAACCACGGGTTATTAGCCATTTGACCATCACCCATACCAACTTTAGAATATAAAGTTAACTCCATATTGGCTGCGGTTGTACTTGCTAAATCCCGAAGTGCAGAAGCTAAAGGCACAGCAGGAATCTCCGCTGCTGAAGTCTCACTTTCAAGCGGATTTAATATCCCAATTAAAGAAGTTTTAACATCACTTAAAATAGTATTCGGAACAGAAAAAACTCCATCATGCAAAGCAACGTTCCAATCACTTTCACCTAAGATAGATGTTGTCCAAGTTTCTTTAATATAATCATAATAAGTCTTATCGCTTCCCATCCACTTTAAAAGTGAAGATTGAAACTGACGGGTATCAAATAATTCTTTTATAGTAGGCTGCATTAAACCATAATGCCCTTTTTTAATTTGAACGTCACCCCAAGATTCTAAAAAGTATGAACTAGCAGCAACGTACTGTGACACCAAAGTAGTTTCATTAACATTTGTAGAAAAACAAACCGAAACACCTACAGAAGCTAATCCTTCATTAAAGTCACTTGCATTAGGCAGGGAATATGAAGGGTTAACACCATCCATAAATAAAACACCTACTCTACCAGCCTTCATATCTGCAACTAAAGAATTTACACCCTTTACATTACCTTGTCTTGTATATTTAGGTGCCACCGTATCAAAAGCAGCACTCTTAATTTGTTCGTTTATCGCTAAAACAACGGCTTGAGCATTTTCATCATCTAAACCAGTAACAATAACTGCTTTAGAACCTGCACTCTTGATTTGAGCAGCAGCAGATGTAACGGCATTAGAAGCACTTTCGCTTAAAGTTCCTCCAGCGGATGTATTATTTAATATAGCATATAATTTAGCTAGTGCTACTTTTTGCTCACTTGGCTTCAGAGGGACTCTTTTATCTGCGTTAGCTCCGCTTAAAGTCATATTGGCTTCAAACTGAATATGTCTAGACATTTTGCCATTCTGCGGTATTCTTCCCTTAGAGTAGCCACTATCAAAACCTCCACCTTGCCAATCGCCTAAAATGTCTGCCCCAAAAGAAACAATCAGTTCTGCTTTCGAAAAATCATAATCAACTAAAGCCCTTTCTCCATATTTCGCCTGAAAGGCATTTAAAGCAGCATCTTCAGATATTGCATCATACGTTATGTGATTTACATTTGCGTATGCTTCTTTAAATTCATTTACTAATCTGGTTGTAGAAGGGCTAGCGTATGTTTGGGTTAAAAAAACAATTTGCTTTCCGCTATTTTTAGCCGAATTTAAGCCCGCAATTACAGCTGCATCTAGATCACTCCAGTCAATAGCCTCACCGTTTTGCATAGGACCCTGCAAACGGGTGCTATCATACAAACCTAAAACTGATGCATTTACTCTTGCATTAGCTCCACCGTTAACTTTAGCGTATTTATTATTTAAGATAGAAATAGGCCTGCCTTCTCTTGTTCTTACCAAAACGCTAGAAAAATCAAAACCATTAGCTATAGTGGTAGCATAAAAGTTAGCTACCCCAGGAACAATACTTTCTGGTTGCACTACATAAGGAATAGATTTCACCACCGGTCCTTGACATGCTGCTAATGTTGCAGCAGCTGTACTAAACCCCACATATTTCAAGAAATCCCTTCTGTTTGTTGATGAAGAAGACAAGTTTTCTTTATCTCCTAAAAATTCATCTACAGGAATATCTTGAACGAACTCATTCTGTCTTAGCGTCTCAACAATGGAATCGTTAGGATTTAACTCCGCTTCACTTTTCCAATATTTTTTGTTTGATGCCATAAATATATCTATGAAATTATCTTCTTTGTTATTATTTTAATAGTGACACTTACCACATTCCAATCCACCCATTTGAGCAGCTGTTAATGTTTCTACGCCATACTTTTTGGATAGTTCTGAATGAATTTTGTCATAGTATTCATTACCCTCTACTTTAACATTCGTTTCTCTGTGGCAATTAATACACCACCCCATTGTTAAGGGAGAAT
This sequence comes from Cellulophaga sp., assembly GCA_030731855.1. GTDB lineage: Bacteria > Bacteroidota > Bacteroidia > Flavobacteriales > Flavobacteriaceae > Cellulophaga. Next base: position 55,249 of record JANQTG010000143.1, read on the forward strand.
ATTGATACATAATTTCCATCTCTTCAACTGGACCATGACACGTTTGACACTCAATACCACCGACTGTTACGTGTTGAGAATGGTTAAAGTAAGCATAGTCTGGCAAGTTGTGAATCCTTACCCACTCTACAGGTTTTGATTCTCCAGTATATTTCTGATTTTCCTCATCCCAACCTACAGCAGCGTATAATTTTTTAATTTCTCCTGTATAGAACTCGTTGGTATACCCATTCGCCAAGTCTTCTTGGGTAGGCCCTTCAGGATTACCCTTATACTCGTAGATAGACTTATGACAATTCATACAAACATTCAAAGAAGGTATTCCAGAATGTTTAGAAACTCTTGCAGATGAATGGCAATATTGACATTCGATTTTATTAGCACCTGCATGTATTTTGTGTGAATAATGTATTGGTTGTATGGGCGCATAACCTTGGTCAACACCAACTTGCATCATCCAACCATATGCAAAATATGCACTTCCTAATATTAGAAAAAGAACAGTTACTAAAACTAAAAACTGATTTTGAGCAAAAGCCTTCCATATAGGCGTTCTTTTTTCAGAAATCTCTTTTTCGATGACAACACCACTAGCTTCAGCTATTCTTCGTAATGTTTTGTTTACCATAAACAACATCATCACTAAAAGCCCAAAAACTAACAACAGAGCACCTAAAACTATTTCGTTTGATAAACCTCCGGGAGCAGCAGCACCATCTACAAGAGCAGGCCCAGCAGCAACAACAGGAGCAGGTGGAGGTGCAGAAGTATACGCCAAAATATCATCGATATCAGTGTTTGATAACGTTGGGAAAGCTGTCATTGCAGCCTTATTATATTCGTTATAAATCTTGTTTGCATAAGCGTCGCCAGAAGCGATAAGTCCTGCACTATTTTTAATCCATGCATACATCCACTCTCGATCTAATCCTTCGTCAGCTGCAAGTCTTTCAGCAACATTTGCGAGAGCAGGTCCTGTCATTTTTTTATTTAAAGCATGACAAGCTGCGCAATTCTGATTAAACAAAGATTTACCTTTTGCAGGATCAGCAGCAGAAGCAACTTCATCTTGTGAAAAAAGACTTGTTGAAAACAAAAGTCCAATTAACAAACTGACACCTAAAAATTTAGAAAATTGATTGCGGTACGTAACCTTTTTCATATTAAAATTGTTTCTTAACATTTCCTAGCGTGTATTTAATAATCGTGTTTGAGTACAAACTAAACCTCACTCAGAAATCGAATACAAAAATACGACATAGACTTTATTTGCGAAATGCAAAGGTATTTATAATTTATAATTTATAACTATTCTAAATAATAAAAGTTTGTTTTTCGCTAATCATTAAAAAATTACATTTGTAGCCTATTCTTTTATGATAAAAAACAGATTATGAAAATAGCTTTCAATATATTGATTTTCACCTTTTTCGGATATTACGCCAACGCACAAGTAGGTAACATCTCGATTCAGCAAGATGATAGAATCAACAAATTAATAGATCTATATAAATCATTCGATGAAAGTACCGATGGGTATGAAATTCAGATTTATAATGGAATGTTCAATACAGCCAATCAAAATAAAGCAAATTTTGAAAATGATTTCCCTGATTGGAAGTGCAAAATAGTGCATGTTGATGTTGATTACAGAGTACGAATCACAGGAATAAAAACAGCGCTTGAAGCACAAAGAAAATACAACGAAGTAAGAAAAAAATATCCAGCAGCAATAATTATTTCACCGAAGTAGTTAGAGTTCGATAGTCAAAACTAAATTTTCAAACAAAAAAAGGAAGCCAATTGGCTTCCTTTTTTTGTTTGATATAAATGATATTTTTATTTCAACTTTTTCTTTACTGCTACTTCTTGGAAACCTTCAACAATATCTAGCTCTCTAATATCATTGTAGTTTTTAATTTGAAGTCCACAATCGTAGCCTTTAGATACTTCTTTGGCGTCATCTTTAAATCGTTTTAAAGAAGATAACTCGCCAGTAAAGACCACTACTCCATCACGAATTAAACGTATACCTGAATTTCTTAAGATTTTTCCACTAGTTACCATACACCCGGCAATAGTACCAATTTTAGAAATTTTAAATGTTTCACGTATTTCAGCTGTACCTGTAATTTCTTCTTTAATTTCAGGAGAAAGCATCCCTTCCATCGCATCTTTTAGATCATTGATAGCATCATAAATAATAGAATACATTCTAATATCTATTTCTTCGTTATCAGCAATCATTCTCGCATTACCCATTGGCCTCACATTGAAACCGATAATTACCGCATCAGAAGCCGATGCTAATAATACATCAGACTCTGTAATTGGCCCAACTGCTTTATGGATAATATTAACTTGAATTTCTGGCGTTGATAATTTTTGGAATGAATCTGTCAACGCTTCTACTGAACCATCTACATCACCTTTAAGGATGATATTTAATTCTTTAAAGTCTCCTAATGCAATACGTCTTCCTATTTCATCTAGCGTGATGTGTCGTTGTGTTCTAACAGACTGCTCACGTAACAATTGACCTCTTTTAGCAGCAATTTGTTTCGCTTCACGCTCGTCTTCAAGAACGTTGAACTTATCTCCTGCCTGCGGAGCACCGTCTAAACCTAAAATTGAAATTGGTGTAGATGGCCCTGCAATTTTAACTATGTTTCCACGCTCATCTTGCATGGCTTTAATTTTACCACTACAAGTACCTGCCAATACATAATCTCCAATTTTTAATGTTCCAGATTGTACTAATACCGTAGAAACATACCCCCTACCTTTATCTAAAAATGCTTCAACCACAGTACCAGAGGCTAATTTGTTAGGATTAGCTTTTAGCTCTAATAATTCAGCTTCTAAAAGTACTTTTTCTAACAATTCTTTTACACCTTGTCCTGTTTTCGCTGAAATATCGTGAGATTGAATTTTTCCACCCCAATCTTCGACTAGCAAATTCATTTGTGCTAAACCGTCTTTAATCTTTTCTGGATTAGCGGTTGGTCTATCTATTTTATTTATCGCAAAAACAATTGGTACACCAGCTGCTTGTGCATGACTGATGGCTTCTTTAGTTTGAGGCATAATATCATCATCCGCTGCTACTACAATAATGGCAATATCGGTAACCTGAGCACCACGAGCACGCATTGCAGTAAAGGCTTCGTGACCTGGGGTATCTAAAAAGGCTATTTTTTGACCATTGTCTAAAGTAACACCGTAAGCACCAATGTGCTGCGTAATACCACCACTTTCGCCTGCGATAACATTTTCTTTTCGGACATAATCTAATAAAGATGTTTTACCATGATCTACGTGACCCATTACCGTAACAATAGGAGCACGTTCTTGTAAATCTTCTGGAGCATCTATTTTCTCGATTATAGCTTCTTCAATTTCAGCAGAAACAAATTCTACTTCAAATCCGAATTCTTCTGCTACTATAGAAAGTGTTTCTGCATCTAGCCTTTGGTTCATGGTTACCATGATTCCTAATGACATACATGCTGAAATAATCTTAGTTGTCGGAACATCCATCATTGTTGCTACCTCGTTAGCAGTAACAAATTCGGTAACCTTTAAAATTTTATTATCAAGTTCTTGCTGTTCAAGATCTTTCTCTGTCTGTTGACGGTGTTGATCTCTTTTATCCCTTCTGTATTTAGCACCTTTTCCTTTTTTAGATTTACCTTGAAGTTTTTCTAAGGTTTCTCTAACTTGCTTTTGAACATCTTCTTCGGTAGGCTCAACTTTTGCAACAGGGTTAGCGCGTACAATTGGTCCTCTTCTATTTCCAGGCCCTGAATTTCCTCCAGGTCTGCTCGGTCTTGGACCCGCATTATTACCACCAGCATTTCCTTGTCCAGGAGCACTAACAATTCTTCTTCTTCTTTTCTTTTTATCAGCAGCATCGTTGCCAGATTTTGCTACTTCTTTCTTTTTCTTAGGCTTATCAAACTTAGAAAGATCTATCTTATCTCCTGTAATCTTAGGACCAGTTAGTTTTTTATACTGCGTAGTAAGCGTTTCTGATTCCGCAGGCTTTTCAACGTCTTCAACAGGAGCTACTTTTTCAGCCGCTTTAGCCTCAGCTTTCTCTTCTTTAACAGGAGGAACAACTTTAGCTTCTGGCTTTGGTTTGCTTTTTGCAGGAGATAAATCTATCTTATCGATAACTTTAAATTTTGGCCTTTCAGAAGATGCTTTAACCACTTCAACTTTAGGGAACTCAACTGCAGGCTGTGCAACAGGTTTTTCAACCCCAACAACTTTTTCAGGAACTGGTGCTGGTTCTGGTTTTTTCTTATCTAAATCTATCTTACCGACAGTTTTAGGACCAGAAATTTCAGCTTTACCACGAACAATCTGTTCAGAAGCGTTTTTCTTCTCTCTTTCGATTCTTCTATCCTCTTGCTCTTGTTCTAATTGCTGACGAATAGCTTCTTTTTCTTTTCTCTTTTCTTCACCAACTTCTTTAGATGCAACTTTCTTGCTCATGTCTGTTTGGAAACCGTCCAACAAAACCTGATACACCTCATTAGAAATTTTAGTGGTAGGCCTTGCGTCCACATCGTGCCCTTTGGAACTCAGAAAATCTACCGCCCTATCGAGTGAAATATTCAGTTCCCTTAGGACTTTATTAAGCCTTATTGTTGCATTATCTGCCATAAATACCTGTTACTATACTTGAAATTTGTTGCTAATATATAGCTTAATCTGCTAATTCTTCTTTTAAGATTCGAACAACTTCAATAATTGTCTCTTCTTCTAAGTCAGTTCTCTTTACTAAATCGTCAATATCTTGCTCTAAAACACTACGAGCAGTATCCATACCTATTTTCTTAAATTCTTCGATGATCCAAGCTTCAATTTCATCAGAGAATTCTGTTAATTCTACATCTTCCTCTACTCCTTCTCTAAATACATCAATTTCATAACCTGTTAACTGACCCGCTAATCTAATATTGTGACCGCCACGACCAATTGCTTTTGAAACCTCTTCAGGTCTTAAATATACTTGAGCAGTCATTTTTTCGTCATCTAACTTTACAGAAGACACACGAGCAGGACTTAGTGCTCTGGTTACTAACAACTGTGGATTACTTGTCCAGTTGATAACATCAATATTTTCGTTTCCTAATTCACGAACAATACCGTGAATACGTGAACCTTTCATACCTACACAAGCTCCTACAGGATCAATACGATCATCATAAGAATCTACGGCTACTTTTGCTTTTTCACCAGGAATACGAACCACTTTTTTAACCGTAATTAAACCGTCAAAAACTTCAGGAATCTCCTGAAAAAATAATTGCTCTAAAAATGCTGGTGCTGTTCTCGACATGATAATTAAAGGCTTGTTTCCTTTTAATTCAACACTCTCAATAATACCGCGAACATTATCTCCTTTTCTAAAAAAGTCTGAAGGGATTTGCTTTTCTTTCGGCATAATGATTTCGTTACCTTCATCATCTAATAAAATAACTACCTTGTGCCTAATATGATGTACCTCAGCAGTATATATTTCGCCTTCTAAATCTTTAAATTGCTTGTAGATAGTTGTATTATCATGCTCGTGAATTTTAGATATTAAGTTTTGACGCAATGCCAAAATAGCTCTTCTACCTAAATGAATTAGTTTCACCTCTTCGGAAACATCTTCACCAACTTCAAAATCTGGCTCAATTTTACGTGCTTCACTTAATGATATTTCTTCATTAGGTTCTTCAACTTCTCCGTCTTCAACTACCACACGGTTTCTCCAAATTTCCAAATCGCCTTTATCTGGATTAATGATAATATCAAAGTTATCATCAGACCCAAATTTCTTCTTTAAAGCATTTCTAAAAACATCTTCTAGAATTGCCATAAGCGTTACCCTGTCAATGAACTTATCGTCTTTGAACTCCGAAAAAGATTCGATCAGCGCAATATTTTCCATGTTGAACTACAATTAAAATTTTATAATAACTTTTGCTTCTTGAATATCAGAAAAACGTATAGTTTGTTTATTCTGAACTGTTACTTTACCCTTGCCAACTGGCTTAGGCTCTCTAGATTCCCATTCTAAGGTTATTTCCTGATCGTTTGCATCAGTTAAAAAACCCTCAAATTTAGCATCTTGAGTCTTGACTTCCAATTCTCTACCTATATTCTTTTTATATTGACGAGGCATAATCATCGGTGTTGTTGCTCCTACCGAAGCAACTTCCAGAGAAAAATCTTCTTCTTCTCTATCTAAATTATGCTCAATCGCTCTACTTATAGCAATACAATCTTTAAGCGTAACACCATTATCACCGTCTAAAGTGATGTTTATCTTATTACCAGCTCCTAAAGTAAAATCAATCAAAAAAATAGATTCATTTTCCTGTAAACCTGTCTCCAATAAAGCCAATACCTTCTCTTTAAACATAAATTTGAGTAATAAAAGAGGGGACAATTAGTCCCCTCGTATATTCTATTCATCATTTTAGCAGTGCAAATATACAACTTTTTTCAACATATTATTATATTTAAAATTGCAAAGCGCTACTATGTAAGAAACAAAAATAACTTAAAAACAAAAACCCTACTTTTAAAGAAGTAGGGTTTTATAAAAAAGTTGGTCCACAAGGACTCGAACCTTGAATGACGGTACCAAAAACCGGAGTGTTGCCAATTACACCATGGACCATTACCTCTAAAAGCGGTGCAAATTTATAACAAAGTTTTATATCCACAAATATTTTGTCCAAAATTAATCTGGTTTTATCGAAATAAACCACTCTTAAAACGTAAAAGGCTAGCATTTAAGAGTTTCAAAAAAATCAAAACAACAAATTGTATTAAAAAAGCTCCATACACGAATAGCCTAATCACAAAGCTATTTCTAGTTATAAATCTAAAAACCAACACCTTAACTATAATTATTTTTCAAAACAACAAAACGCTTGGATGTTAAAGGTTTATAAAAAAATGAATAGCATATCTATATTAATTACTAAATTCGCCGTAATTGTTAAACTAGGACATAGATGTTTTCTAAGAATTTTGAAAAATGGGACTCCATTTTAGGATGGTTTGTTTTTTTTATTGCATTAATTACGTACACCATTACCGTTGAACCTACAGGCAGTTTTTGGGATGCTGGCGAATATATTGCAACTTCTGCAAAGCTTCAGGTTGGTCACCCACCAGGAGCACCACTACTACAAATGATAGGTGCCTTTTTTGCTATGTTCGCATTTGGAGACCCCACAAAAGTAGCCTTTATGGTGAACTACGTTTCGGTTGCCTCTAGCGCATTTACCATCCTTTTTATGTTTTGGACGATTACTAATCTTGCTAAAAAACTTATTTTAAAGGATGAATTAATTACCAACAGCAAAATGATCGCCGTTTTTGGTAGCGCAATTGTTGGCTCTTTGGCTTTTACTTTTTCTGATAGTTTTTGGTTTAACGCAGGAGAAACTGAAGTGTATTCTATGGCTAGCTTTATTATGGCACTTTTACTTTGGATGGGCTTAAAATGGGTCGATGATCTAGAATCACCAAGAGGTAATAAATGGATTATACTGATTTCTTTTGTCGTAGGTTTAACATTCGGAATTCAGTTTATGGGCTTTTTAGCCATCCCTACTATTGGTCTCTTATATTATTTCAAAACATACGAAACAACTACCGTAAAGAATTTTCTACTAGCAAATATTATAGTAGTAGCTATTTTAATGCTCGTTTATAAATTTTCACTAACCTATGTCTTAGTCGCTTTTGGGTGGAGTGAGGTATTTTTTATAAATACTATTGGACTACCCTTTAATTCTGGCTCTGTAATAATGGGTTTAATTTTTATTGCGATTTTCTATTTTGGATTAAATTATACTAGAAAGCACGACTACAAGACAGCCAATACCCTAGTTTTATGCTTGTTGTTTTTGTTTTTAGGATTTTCTTCATGGTTAATGCTTCCTATTAGAGCAAATGCGGATGTTGTGATTAATGAAAACGATCCATCAGATGCGCGTTCTTTGTTAGCTTACTACAATAGAGAGCAGTATCCGAGTGTTGATAGTCCAATCTATGGAGCCTACTATTCTAATGCTTTTGCTGGTGCAGGTGAAGAAAAAGATGATAAACCAAAATACGAAAGAGACGAAAAAACTGGAAAGTATATTATCGTCAATAAATATAAGAATGCAACCCAAGGTCCTAACAAAAAGCACGTAGGGTTTTTACCAAGAATGTGGAGCGAACAAAATACGGAAAATTACATGCGTTATTTTGGTGCTTTAGATTTTAAACCTACCACAAATAACGAAGAATTAAAAACAGCTATTGCACAACTTAAAAGTGGCTTTGCAAAAGGAGAAATTGGGGAAAGCGAATACATTGCTTTTTTAAATAGATTTAGCGATTACCTAGAGGTTCAACCACCAACGGTTTGGCAAAATATTCAGTACATGTTCGAATTTCAGTTTGGCTATATGTATTGGCGTTATTTTATGTGGAATTTCACAGGAAAACAAAACGACAAACAAGGTCGATATGACGAGAATGGGAACTGGCTAAGCGGCATTACTTTTATTGATGCTATGCGCCCTGCCATCGGGAGTCAAGAAAATTTACCCACTGAGGTTTTAGATAATAAAGGCCGGAATTTATACTACTTTCTACCGCTTTTACTAGGTATTATTGGTATTTTGTTTCAAATCGGCAAAAACCCAAAGCAGTTTTGGGCGCTACTCGTGTTCTTTTTATTTACCGGACTTGCCATTCAATTTTATACCAACCCAGGTATTTTTCAGCCTAGAGAACGTGACTATTCTTTAGTAGGCTCGTTTTATGTATTTGCTATTTGGATTGGACTAGGCGTTTACGGTTTGTTTGATGCTTTTAAAAAAATACTCAGTCCTAAAATTTTAGCTCCAGTAATTACACTAATTTGCTTTTTTGCCGTACCTTTTTTAATGGCGTATCAAAACTGGGACGATCATGACAGATCTAATAGATTTACAGCACAAAGTACTGCCAAAGCATACTTAGGCTCCACACAAGAAAATGCTGGCGCCATGCTTTTTACCATTGGTGATAACGATACATTCCCATTATGGTTTGCACAAGAAATAGAAGGCTACAGAACTGATGTTCGTGTTATCAACACCAGTCTTTTTCAAACGGACTGGTACATTGACCAAATGAAGAAAAAAGCGTACACCAGTGAAGCGATACCATCACAACTTACGCATTTTAAGTATAGACAAGGTTCTCGAGACGTGGTGTATTATCAAAATGTAGATCAGTTATACAATAAAAACATCTCAGAATCACGTTGGGACATTAAGGCATTTATGGACTGGGTAGCTAGTGATGAACCTAGAACTAAACTACGTAGTGTTTTAGAAGCTCAAGATGCAGACCTTGGTCAGTATCCAGAAAATACTTTAGATATTGTTTTTTACCCAACCAACCATATTCGTGTACCTGTTAATAAGGAGAATGTTTTAAAGAGTGGTTTGGTTAAAGAAAAAGATTCGGCTTTAATTGTTGATTATATTGATATTGAACTTCCTAAAAGTGCGCTACCAAAAAACCGCCTTTTAATGCTTGATATTATAGCTAATAATGATTGGAAACGCCCAATTTACTTCTCAGGTGGTAGTTTCGATGATGGCGAATATATTTGGATGAAAGACTATTTACAATTAGATGGTTTAGTCTACAAATTAGTGCCCATTAAAACGGAGTTTGATAAACGTTCTTATGAAATGGGACGCATTGATAGTGAATTAATGTATAATATTGTAAAAACTTGGGATTGGGGTAACTCTGGAAGTTCAGACATTTACCATGATACACAAACAAGAATTCAAGGCTTATCGTTCAGAGGGAATCTAGCACGCTTAGTGGAGCAACTTATTAACGAGAATAAGATTAGCAAAGCAAAAGAAATGATAGATATTGCCATGACCAACATGCCTGTTGAATATTTTGAATATCATGCTTTTGTAGAGCCTTTTGTTGATGGTTATTATAAGGTTGGGGAAACTAAAAAAGCACGTGAGTTGTTTGAAAAATTAAAAATAATTTACCAAGAACGACTTAATTTTTATGCAAGTATGCCTCTGGATGAGCAGTACGAAAAATTAAATGATATTATAACTGATATGGAAGCCTACAATAGAAATATTGATATTGTCATAAGAAACGGTGATAAAGAAATTGCGGAAAAAGAAACGTTAATCTTTAATGATTATATTGATAAGTTTAGCAGATTTGTTGACGGTAACGATGATCAATTAATTCGTGAATCACGACCAATAAATCCAGATTTACTAGATTCAAACGCTATAGAAAATGATATTATAGAAGAGGAAGAAGTAGACTCCGTTAAAGGTACAGAAGAGTAAGCACAAAAAAAACCGAGTTTTTCCTCTCGGTTTTTTTTGTGCTTTAGTTTTTAAATGTATTCGTTTAAAATTCCAAGTAGTGTATTTGCATCCTGCACACCACTTTGTCGCCAGATCATTTCACCATTTTTATAAATCATTAAAGTAGGCAAACCTTTTACTCTTAGCGCTTGTGAAAGTTCTTTATTCTTGTCAATATCAATTTTTATAACCTTACCCTTATCCCCTAAAGCAGCTGCAACATCACGAAGCACAGCATGCATCGCGGTGGATTGTTCGTTCCATTCTGCATAAAAATCCAATAACACAGGAGTTTTAGATTCAATTAGTTCACCAAATTTAGACATAGAAAAAAAATTGTATTGATTATCCAAAAATAAGAAAAAATGTTAAAACATAAATTTATAAAAAGTTTTTGTCGTTTTAATCCTATGAAAATTAGACCAAACCCTTTTTCTTCAAAGTAATTACGGTTATTTCTGGCCAAATTCCTACCCGTCCAGGATAGCCTAAAAACCCAAATCCTCTGTTTACATTAATATACTGACCCAGCTCTTTATAAATACCTGCCCAATGTTTATAGCGCCAACTTGCAGGACTCCATTTTATAAAACCAGGAATTTCTATTCCGAATTGCATCCCATGGGTATGCCCACTAAGTGTTAAATGATAATGATAATCGTCTTTTAAAACCACATCTTCCCAATGGCTAGGGTCGTGACTAAGCAATATCTTAAAATCGTCTTTTTTTATATTTTTAGATGCTTTTGTTAAATCTCCTGCTTTTTTAAAGCCTCCTCTACCCCAGTTTTCAACACCAACCAAAGCAATTTTATCTTCTCCTTTTACCAAATATCTATGGTCATTTAAAATAAGATCGAATCCTATTTCTTTTTGCAACTGCTTTAAATCTTCTAGATTTTGTTGTTTTTCCGCTTCCGAATTCCAGGCTACATAGTCACCATAGTCATGATTCCCTAAAATGGCATATTTACCATCTTTGGCTTCAAGCGTAGCAAAAAGCGCTTTCCAAGGATGCATTTCTTCTGTTTTATTATTCACCATATCACCAGTAAAAAAAAGCACATCACTTTTCTGTTCGTTTATTAAACCAATAGCATATTCCACTTTTTCTTTATTATCAAAACTACCACTATGCACATCAGATATTTGTGTTATTTGGTAGCCGTTGAAAGCCTCAGGTAAATCATCAAACTCTAAGGTATATTTCAGCACTTTAAAATTATATTTACCCTTATACATTCCATAAAGTAGCGCTCCAAAAGGCACTGCTGCTATTCCTAAAGCCAACATACTTAAAAAACGACGACGCTCAGGAAAACTAAAGTTTTTATCTATTCCGAAATATTTTTGGTAAATAGCAGCGATAAATCTGAAAATATCTTCAGAGAATAAAAACAATACAGTTATGACATTAAAAGTGATTAAGGTTAACAAGAGACCAAAGGCATAGCTTATAGAAATACTTAATACGTTTCCTTCACTATTACCAAAAGTAAATTGATATATGAAATTGCCTAGCACTAAAAAAAATAAGACCAAGTAAGTGAAGTGTACCCATGGAAATCGGAATGCTGTTTTTAAGGCTTGCAAAGTGTAAACTCCCAAAGCAAGATAAAGTATGATAAAAAATACCCAACGTAACATTTATTTTTTTTACAAAGGTATTTGTATTCTAGAAAACAGGTAGTGCATTTGAATTTTATTTAACTCTATTCACTACATCTTTAAGAATCTTAATATCAGAAATTATCTTTTTATCCTCTTGAAAAAAACTCAAAGTACTCATAGGCAAACGCGATAAATTAGCATTTTTGGGATAAAATGTAGTGCCTGATAAATGAATTACTTTAAAGCCTTTCTCTTTAAATAGACGAGCATTATCCGCATTTATGCCGCTCCCAGGCATAATGGTACAAGTTTTAGCTTTTTGATGTAATTGCGTTAATAATTCCAGGCCATCAATAGCTTTTAACTGTTGCCCTGATGTTAAAATATAGTCCACTCCAATTTTTTCTAATTGATTCAAGACTAAAAAAGGATCTTTGACCCAGTCGAAAGCCCTATGAAACGTAAAGTTTAGATCTTTTGATGCTAGACTCAGCTTAGTTGTTCTCTCTATATCTAACTTAAGATCAGCGTGTAAAGCTCCCGACACAATCCCTTCGAAACCTAATTCAACACATAGCTGAATATCGTGAAGCATAGTTTCGAACTCTAAATCGTCATAGGTAAAATCGCCACTTCGCGGGCGAATTAAAACGTGAACTGGAATCGTAATTTTTTCCTTAATTAACTTTAGTAAACCAAAAGAAGGAGTAATACCACCAAGCCCTAATTCTAAACAAAGTTCAATTCTATCTGCACCAGCGTTTTGAGCATTTAAAGCAGATTCTAATGAATTAGCACAAACTTCTACGAGCATATTGGTATCTTTAAGGCTCTAAAATAAGCAACACAAAACTATCATACAACAAAGAAAATTTATATAATCTTCGTAGTTTTGGAAACCAACAGAAAATATCTTAAAGTATTAGAGAATTCAATGTAACCAAATCAATGGAAGAAACAACATATCAAGACGATAATCCCTCGTGGTTGCAGAAACTTAAAAATGAAAGTTGGGAGGCTGAAATTTTAGTTTCGGCAGTAGCAATTTTCGCGATATTCAAATCATTTGCTGTTTTTAATTGGATCTGTGATCTCTTTATCAATAAATTAAATCCGAGTCAATATAATATTGGCTATATGATTACGGTTCTAGGCTTTTTAGCTTTTGGAATTTTAGGGGCTTTATTTGTAATTCATTTTGGCTTAAGAGCTTATTGGATTGGACTAGTAGGCTTAAACTCTGTATTCCCAGATTACAGTATAGAAGATACCGCCTATTCCAAAGCATTTACTGAAAAGATGTTGAAAAAACTACCTCGTCTGCAAAACTCTATAAAGAATTTAGATGAGATTTGTAGTGTTATTTTTTCAGTAGCCTTTACTTTGCTTTTAATTTACTGTTATCTTGGCATTTTTGGTGCGGTTTATTTGCTTCTTTATAATTTACTATCAGATTTTATTCCTTCATATATCTTGCTAGCACCATTGGTTTTTATGGCTATTGTTTATAGCAATCAAATGATAATAACCGTTATTGCCAATATTAAAAAATTTAAGGAAAACGAAAAAATTCAGACGTGGTATTATAAATCAACCATCTGGGGCTCTGCCATATTATATGGACCGTTATATAAAAATTTACTTCAGGTAACTATGATATTTGGAAGTAATTTTAAAAAGAAAAAAGCACTAGTCAGAACTTTGATTTTTATGCTTGTTTTTGGAGCCGCTTTGGGCCTATATAAACTAACAGAATCAAACTTCACTTATTTGTTGGGATTTTATAAAAATGAAGATCAAACTAGAATTTACAACTCCTATTATAGCACCAATAATTTAGAAAAAAGTCTTTTACTAACTCCTGAAATTGAAACAGAATTAATTACTTCTAATACTACTAAATTATTTATTCCGATTTTTGATTTCGAAATTTCTGCATACGAAAAGAGTTGTAGCTTAGACGAATTACCAACTACTAACGAAGAAGAAAAAAGCTTAAGTAGACAAGCTTACCTTACTTGTTATCTTGAAAATCATTCGATATTTATCGATGATATAGTCCAAGATATTAAAATTTTTAAAACTGACCACCCAATAACAAATCAGTTTGGCGTTCAAACCTTTTTAAACCTTAGCGAGTTTGAAAATGGAAATCACACCCTTAAAATAGTAAAACAAAAGAAAACTGATGATGGAAAAACATGGGTAATACCTTTTTATATTTCGAGATAACTAATTAAACATTTTTCAAAAAATACATTCAAACAAATTATTTCTTAAAATGGCAGACCAAAAAAGACTTTTTTTACTTGATGCTTACGCATTAATTTTCCGTGGCTACTATGCATTAATTAAAAATCCTAGAATAAACTCTAAAGGTATGGATACCTCTGCTATTATGGGGTTTATGAACTCCCTTTTAGATGTGATAAGACGAGAAAAACCAGATCATTTAGCGGTTTGTTTTGATAAAGGTGGTAGTGCAGAACGCACAGAACTATTTCCAGAATATAAAGCAAATCGCTCTGAAACACCAGATGCTATCCGAATAGCGATACCTTATATCCAAGATATTTTAAAAGCGATGCACATTCCTGTTGTGGTTTTAGAAGGTTGGGAAGCCGATGATATTATTGGTACGCTCGCGAAACAGGCCGAAAAAGAAGATTACAAAGTTTTTATGGTAACGCCCGATAAGGATTTCGGACAGTTAGTTTCTGAAAATATATTTATGTATCGCCCGGCGAGAATGGGTAATGGCATTGAGATTTGGGGAATTCCAGAAATTCAAAAACGTTTTGGAGTGGAACGCCCCGAACAGGTTATTGATTATTTAGGAATGATGGGCGATGCTAGTGATAATATTCCAGGACTGCCTGGTGTTGGCGAAAAAACAGCAAAAAAATTCTTAGAAGAATTTGGCACCATGGAAAACCTTTTAGCAAATACCGATAAGCTAAAAGGAAAAATGAAAGAGAAAATCGAAGAAAATGCAGAACTTGGTTTATTGTCGAAAAAACTAGCTACTATTTGTGTGGACTGTGATGTAACTTTTAACGCGAAAGACTATGAACTTTCTACACCCGATGCCGAAAAAGTTCAAATGCTGTTTGAAGAATTAGAGTTTAGACGCCTGAAAGATCAATTTTTAAAGTTATTTTCAGGTGAAGATACCGAAACAGCAACACAAGTAACAAGCACCCCTACTGCCAAAGCACAAGCTAAAGAAGCTGGTGGCGGACAGTTTTCATTATTTGGAGGCGACCCAAGTACGGCCGCAGAAACCATACAAGAATACTCGAGTAGAAAAACTATAAAAGATGTTGCCCATGTATACCAGAGCATAGCGCCTGGCATGGGCATGAAATTGTTTTTACAAAACCTAATGCAACAAACTTCGGTTTGTTTTGATACAGAAACTACCGGTTTAGATCCGCTTACGGCAGAATTGGTTGGGATTGCTTTTTCTTGGGAAGCCTTTAAGGGTTATTACATTCCGTTTCCAGAAGATAAAAACGAAGCGCAAAAAATCATAGAAGAATTACGCCCTTTCTTCGAAAATGAAGCAATAGAAAAAATAGGTCAGAATTTAAAATATGATATCAAAGTTTTAGACAAATATAAAGTACCCGTAAAAGGAAAATGCTTCGATACCATGTTAGCGCATTATCTAATAAACCCAGATATGCGACATAATATGGAAGTTTTAGCAGAAACCTATTTGAATTATACACCTGTTTCTATCACCGAATTAATCGGCAAAAAAGGAAAAAATCAGCTGAATATGCGCGATGTTCCTTTAGATAAGCAAACAGAATATGCGGTAGAAGATGCTGATGTTACTTTTCAATTAGCCCAACATTTTAAGCCAGAATTGGCAGCCGCAAAAACCGAAGATTTATTTAATGATATTGAAATTCCGTTATTACATGTATTAGCTAATATGGAATTAGAAGGTATTAATTTAGATGAAAAATTTCTAAACTCTCTTTCTGAAGATTTGAATAACGACATTAAAAATTTAGAATTAAAAATTTACGAGCAAGCTGGCGAGGAGTTCAATATTGCTTCTCCGAAACAATTAGGTGACATTCTATTTGATAAATTAAAATTAGTTGCCAAACCTAAAAAAACAAAAACTGGTCAGTATTCTACCGCCGAAGATGTGCTTTCATACTTAGCAAAAGATCACGAAATTATAAGTAATGTTTTAGAATATAGAGGATTAAGTAAACTAAAAAGCACCTATGTAGATGCGTTACCAAATCAAGTAGAACCTACGACAGGTCGCGTACATACCGATTATATGCAAACCGTTGCCGCCACAGGGCGTTTAAGCAGTAACAACCCTAACCTTCAAAATATCCCTATTAGAACAGAAAGAGGCCGACAAGTTCGGAAGGCTTTTGTTCCAAGAGATGAAAATTACACCTTACTGGCTGCAGATTATTCTCAGATAGAATTGCGCATTATTGCGGCTTTAAGTGAAGAAACAACCATGATTGAAGCTTTTAAAAATGGTGAAGACATTCACGCTTCTACGGCTTCAAAAGTATTTAATATTCCGATTGATGAAGTAACACGAGAGCAACGGAGCAATGCAAAAACGGTTAATTTCGGAATTATATACGGTGTTTCTGCCTTCGGACTCAGCAATCAAACAGATTTATCCAGAGCAGAGTCAAAAGATTTAATTGATGCATATTATAAAACCTATCCTAAACTTAGGAATTACATGAGCGAGTTGGTCGATTTTGCACGCGATAATGGCTATGTACAAACCGTATTAGGTCGTCGTAGGTATTTAAAAGACATCAATGGAAGCAATGCAATTGTTCGTGGTGCCGCAGAACGTAATGCTGTAAACGCTCCAATTCAAGGTAGCGCAGCAGATATTATTAAAATTGCCATGATCAACATCTACAGAAAATTAGAAGAAGGTAATTATAAAACCAAAATGCTTTTACAAGTGCATGATGAATTGGTTTTTGATGTATATAAGCCCGAGCTTGAAGAAATGAAAGTACTTATTAAAACAGAAATGGAGAACGCCTATACTTTAAGCGTTCCATTAGACGTTGAAATTGGTGTTGGTGAAAATTGGTTGGTAGCGCATTAATTAGAGGAATTAAAAAACACTACACAAAAAGAGCCAGGAATCAAGATTTTTAGATCTTGCCTCCTGGCTCCTTTTTTTCTTTACCTCTTAAGAAGATCTCAAAACTACAATTGAAGGTAAGCCCTTAAGAAACGTTTTTGGATAAAATTTACTTATTGCTTTTTAAATAAAGCATTAGTACCAGTTAAATTATCAGCATTGATAACTTCTCCGGGCACCGTCAATGTATCACCGTCGATGCTAATACTTACGGTTACTTTTCTACCCTTTCCATCAATAAATGATAATTTATCACCCTCAAGAGACCAAACACTTGAACTAGCTTGTACATTTTGAGGACATTGAATTAAAAGCCCAGTTCCTCCAGAGTTTACACTATTACCAGTTTCTGTAAAATCTCTAAAAGATGCCGTAACCGTTTGATCTTCTTTAAAATTATAATTTAAAATATCACATCCCGAGGCTACCAAAACAGTCAATATATCATTAGCCAATTTAATATTTCCGCTAGCATCAGTGGCTTCAATCTTTGAGAATTTCCAGACACCAACTAAAGCTGTTGATTCTAGCATAACATCTTCATCCTTATCCTCAGAACAAGAAAAAGTAAGGGAGGCACAAACCATAAGGGCTAAAATTATTCGTTTCATTTTAATTTTATTTAATTATATTGTTGAAAGATTATAACGTTTTAAGGATTAAATTATTTCAAGGAATTATCATTTTTGAAATTTATAGTCTACAAGACTAAAAATTTGCAGCTCTCTTTAACAGGTAAACAAACACGAAAAACCTCAAGTTTAAAAAAAAAGAAATTATTTAGAAACAAGTATTTGTATTTCAAGTTTATTAATGTACATTTGCACCCCAATAAACGGGATTTAAGTGTTTAATAAATAAAAAAATACTGTGGACACATTAACTTACAAAACAATTTCCGCGAACAAAGCAACTGTTGATAAACAATGGGTGTTGGTAGATGCAGAAGGAGAGACATTAGGTCGTTTTGCTTCAAAAGTGGCAAAAATATTAAGAGGAAAATACAAGCCAAGCTTTACACCGCACGTAGATTGTGGAGATAATGTAGTTGTTATCAATGCTGAGAAAATAAACTTGACAGGTAACAAGTGGGCAACCAAAACGTATGTTCGTCATACAGGCTACCCAGGTGGACAAAGATTCCAAACTGCTTCTGAGGCTTTAGCAAAAAACCCAATTAGCATTGTAGAGCGTTCTGTAAAAGGAATGTTACCTAAAAATAGACTTGGTGCTGCGATTTTTCGCAACTTGAAAGTTTACGAAGGAACTAAGCACGGACAAGAAGCTCAGAAACCAACTGTTATTAATTTAAACGACCTTAAATAATGGACGTAATTCACAAAATAGGAAGAAGAAAAACGGCTGTTGCACGTGTATATCTTTCACAAGGAGACGGTAAAATTACCATTAATAAGAAAGACTTAGCGGTATATTTCCCTACGGCAACTTTACAATATAAAGTTAAACAAGCATTTTCTTTAACCAATACAGATGACACTTACAATGTAAATGTAAATGTTTTTGGCGGTGGTATTACTGGACAAGCTGAAGCAATCCGTTTAGCATTATCTAGAGCATTGTGCGAAATAGATGCTGAAAACAGATTAATTCTGAAGCCAGAAGGTTTGCTTACAAGAGATCCAAGAATGGTTGAACGTAAGAAATTTGGTCAGAAGAAAGCTCGTAAGAAATTCCAGTTCTCTAAACGTTAATATTTTACTGAATCTACTTATCGGCAGACAGGTTAAATTCAGTTTATCATAAAATTAAAAGGTGCTATGCAAGTAGCACCTTTTATAAGTTCATTGAAAACCAATTCCGAATACTTCGGAATCTAGGTTAAATTTTAAAAATCAAGTTGTTGTTGTCCAAAAGGTAAACAGCTTTTTGGAAACTAGTTTAGCATCTAAATATAGAAGGCCACCAATTAATACGTGCCACTTCTTTATTGCTAATTCAACAGAACGTAAACTAAGTACAAAAAAATGGCAAACAAAATTGAAGTAAAAGACCTTTTAGAGGCAGGTGTACATTTTGGTCACCTAACAAGAAAATGGAATCCGAACATGGCTCCTTACATCTACATGGAGCGTAACGGTATTCACGTTATCAATCTTTACAAAACTGCTGCAAAATTAGAAGAAGCTAATGAAGCTCTTAAAAAAATAGCAGCGTCAGGTAGAAAAATTCTTTTCGTAGCAACTAAAAAGCAAGCAAAAGATATCGTTTCTGAAAAAGTTTCTAAAGTAAACATGCCTTACATCACTGAAAGATGGCCAGGTGGAATGTTAACTAACTTCGTAACTATTCGTAAAGCTGTTAAGAAAATGGCCACTATCGATAGAATGAAAAAAGATGGTACATTCTTAACTTTATCAAAGAAAGAACGTTTACAAGTAGATCGTTTACGTGCAAAATTAGAAAAAAACCTAGGTTCTATTTCTGAAATGACGCGTTTACCAGGCGCTTTATTTATTGTAGATACAATGCGCGAGCATATTGCAGTAAAAGAAGCTATCAAATTAAAAATTCCAGTTTTCGCTATGGCAGATACTAATTCTGATCCGCGATTATTAGATTACATTATTCCATCTAACGATGATGCTTCAAAATCTATCGAAGCTATTTTAACTCATGTTACCGATGCAATTGCTGAAGGTTTATCTGAACGTAAATCAGAAAAAACTTCTGAAAAAGAAGGTAGCGATGTAGAAAAAGCACCAAAGAAGAAAAAAGCTGATAAAGATGGAGAAGCAAAAGTTGCTGCTCCGGTTAAAAAAGAGGCTGACGTTCAAGTTGACGACTTAACAAAAGTAGAAGGTATAGGACCAAAAATTTCTCAGATATTTCAAGATTCAGGCATCCACACTTTTGCTGATTTAGCAGCGAAATCAGAAGATGATTTAAAAGAAATTTTAGAAGAAGCTGGTCCTAAATACGTATCTAAAAATCCTGCTTCATGGCCAAAACAAGCAAAAATGGCTGCTGAAGGCAAATGGGATGAATTAAAGGTTTGGCAAGATAACACTAAAGGTGGTATCGAGTAAAAATTTTCACCCATCCCGAAGTTCAGGGTACTGAAAATAACTAAAACCTCTTAAAGAAAGAGGAAAAAAAATCCCGTTTTAATTGAAAAAATTAAAACGGGAATACTAAAAAATAACATCAAGTAAAATAGATTTTTGCCTTCACTGAAATAAATTCAGAAAAAGGCATAATTGAAAATAAAACTTTAATTATGGTAAAAATTACCGCTGCAGAAGTAAATAAATTAAGACAAGCTACAGGAGCTGGAATGATGGATTGTAAAAATGCTTTAGTGGAAGCTGAAGGAGATTTTGACAAAGCTATTGATGTACTTCGTAAAAAAGGACAAAAAGTTGCAGCAAAAAGAGCTGATAGAGAAAATACAGAAGGTGCTGCTATTGCAAAAGTAAATGCTGATAACACATCGGGTGTTGCTATTGTTTTAGGTTGTGAAACTGATTTTGTTGGTAAAAACGAAAACTTCGTAGCACTTGCAAATCAACTTGCAGATAAAGCTTTACATTTTGATACTAAAGAAGACTTTTTAGCGTCTGATTTTGGTGGCATGACGGTTGCTGATAAATTAGTAGAACAAACAGGTGTTATAGGTGAGAAGTTAGCTATTACTGGTTTCGAAAAACTAAATGCTCCTTATGTTGGTAGTTATGTACACATCAACAAAATTGCTGCTTTAGTTGGTTTAACTTCAAAAAATGAAGAAGTAGGTAAAGATGTTGCTATGCAAATTGCATCAATGGGTGCTACTACTTTATCTTACAAAGATTTTGATGATGCTTTTGTAGCCTCAGAAACGGAAGCTAGAATCGCTGTAATTGAAAAAGAAAATGAAGAATTAGGCCGATTAGGAAAAACACTTAAAAATGTACCTAGTTATATTTCAATGAGTCAATTGACTCCTGAAGTTATGGCTAAAGCAGAAGAAGTTGCTAAAGCTGAATTAAAAGCAGAAGGCAAGCCAGAACAAATTTGGGATAAAATTCTTCCAGGAAAAATGGATCGTTTTATTTCTGATAACACCACTCTAGACCAAGAACAGTGTTTATTAGATCAAAACTTTATTAAAGACGATAAAATAAATGTAGCTACTTATGTATCATCTGCACAAGATGGTTTAGCAGTAACGTCATTTAAACGTGTTACTTTAGGATAATATCCAAATAAATTAATAATTAAAAAAGCCGTTACACTTTTCAGTATAACGGCTTTTTATGTTTCACCTTTTTTCTAGAATTCTAACGTATTTAGATAGCTCATAATAATAGCTGTTGCACCTTTGTTCTTCATAATGTAGTCCGTATTTATATTTTTGGTTTCATTATAATAAGTTTTATCGCTGATCAATTGACCCATCTGCTTATTGAATTCCTCAAAATTTAAAATAGAGATGACTCCCTTATTGGCTACTAAATCTTCTGCTTCTTTAAATCCGTTATATTTAGGCCCTATTAATACTGGAATGCCAAAAACAGCTGGTTCTAAGGTATTGTGAAGTCCTGTGGCAAAACCTCCACCAACATAAGCAAAATCTGCATAACTATATACTTTGGTTAATAAACCAATGGTATCAATAATTAAGACATCAAACTGAGAAACATCCTTGGTCTGTAATTCAGAATATAAAATCACTTTCTTTTTTATAGATATTGCCAATTTTTCAATAGCATCTTGCTTTATAGTATGCGGCGCAAAGACAAATTTTATATTTTCGGTAGATTTATTAATATAAGTTGTTAAAATAGCTTCGTCTTCTGGCCAAGTACTCCCAGCCACAAAACAAAGATTTTGTTGCTTAAATTCTTCCATAAAATCGAGCTGGTTGTCTTGTTCCAAAATTTTCAAAACCCGATCAAAACGGGTATCTCCACTTATACTCACATTATTGAAACCAATAGTACTGAGTAAATTTTTAGATGATTCATCTTGTACAAAAAAATGGGTGAAAGTAGTCAGACTCCTTTTTAAAAAAAATCCGTAAAATTTAAAGAAAGCCTGATGCTTATTAAAGATAGCGGAAACTAATATGGTTGGTATTTTCTTCTTTTTTAGAATTGAAAGATAGCTAGGCCAAATCTCGTATTTTACAAAGATGACTAACTTTGGATTCACAAGATCGATAAAAGTTTTAGCATTTTTTAAAGTGTCTAAAGGTAAATAGGTCACTAAATCCGCCGCTTTTGTTTGCTTTTTTACTTCATAGCCTGAAGGAGAAAAAAAAGTCACTAAAATGCTGTGATCTATGTATTGCTTTTTTAGAGCATCAATTATGGGTAAACCCTGTTCAAATTCTCCTAGAGAGGCGGTATGAATCCAGATAACCTTAGCCTTTTCTAAAATATTTTCTTCTAAATAAGTAAATACCTCTTTCCTTCCATCAACAAATAATCTTAGTTTAGGACTAAAAATTGCTGCTATTTTCAAAAAAAAGCTAGCTATATAAACGAAGTAATTATAAATAATATGCACTTTGATAATCTTTGCGACTAAATTACACTTCTTTATAGAATTACATGGATGCTTGTGCTACTTTTTGTAATTTTACAAGGCTAAATAATATAAGATGCGAAAAATTCAAATGGTTGACTTAAACGGTCAATACGAAGCCATCAAAGATCAGGTAAATTCAAGTTTTTCAACAATTTTACAAACTTCTGCCTTTATTAATGGTCCAGAAGTTCATAGTTTTCAAAAAGAGTTAGAAAATTATTTAGATGTAAAACATGTAATCCCATGTGCCAACGGTACGGATGCATTGCAGATTGCCATGATGGGCCTCGATTTAAAACCTGGCGATGAAATTATTACCGCAGATTTTACCTTCGCTGCTACGGTTGAAGTAATAGCATTATTGCAATTAACGCCGGTTTTAGTAGACGTGCATCCTGACACTTTTAATATAGACCCGAAAGCAATAGAAAGAGCCATAACGGCAAAAACTAAAGCCATTGTACCTGTACATTTATTCGGTCAATGTGCCAATATGGACGCTATTTTAGCCCTAGCAGAAAAATATAATTTATATGTTATCGAGGACAATGCACAAGCAATCGGAGCAAATTATACGCATGCGACTGGTAAAAAACAAAAAGCAGGGGTAATTGGTCATGTCGCTGCTACTTCTTTTTTTCCTTCAAAAAACTTAGGTGCTTACGGCGATGGTGGTGCTATTTTCACAAATGATGATTCTTTGGCACATACCCTAAGAGGTATTGTAAATCACGGTATGTACGAAAGGTATCACCATGATGTAGTTGGTGTAAACTCTCGATTAGATAGTTTACAAGCAGCTGTTTTAAGAGCTAAATTGCCGCTACTAAATGAATACAATGCAAAAAGAAGAGATACTGCCAGAAAATACAATCTAGCTTTTAAAAACATAGCGCACATCGAAACACCTATTACCGTAAATGGTTGTGAAGGCATATGCGATACATGCGATTGTCACGTATTTCATCAATATACCTTAAAAATCACCAATGGTAAGCGCGATGCTTTAGTGAAACATTTGGGCGAACACGGAATTCCTTGTGGTGTTTATTATCCAATTCCGCTGCATAAACAAAAGGCTTATGTAGATGATCGGTATAATGATGCAGACTTTCCTGTAACCAACGAATTAGTGCAGCAAGTTATTTCGTTACCAATGCACACAGAGCTAGACGATGAACAGATTTCTTTTATAACGGATACCGTTATTACATTTATACAATAAGAGATTACAATTAATGTAGCTTTAAAACGTTAGATTATTGACCAAAATAAATATTTAATCACATGAAAGTATTAGTAACAGGAGGTTTAGGGTTTATAGGATCTCACACGGTTGTTGAATTACAAGAACAAGGTTTTGAAGTTGTAATTATCGATGATCTGTCAAACTCTTCTGAAAAAGTAATAGATGGCATTGTTGCTATCACCGGGAAAAAACCAGTTTTTGAAAAAATAGATTTAAAAGAAAAATCTAAAGTTGAAGATTTTTTCAAAAGACATAACACTATAGAAGGTGTAATCCATTTTGCCGCTTCAAAAGCGGTTGGTGAAAGTGTTGAAAAACCTTTGTTGTACTACGAAAATAATATTAGCACTTTAGTGTATATTCTTAAAGAACTATCAAAGAAAGATAAAGCAAATTTTATATTTAGTTCGTCTTGCACGGTTTACGGTCAGGCCGATACCATGCCAATTACGGAAAGTGCACCAGTGAAAGCGGCAGAATCTCCTTACGGAAACACCAAACAAATCGGAGAAGAAATTATCTCAGAAACGTGCAAAGTAGCCCCAAGTTTAAGCGCTATTGCCTTACGTTACTTTAACCCAATGGGAGCGCACCCAAGTGCCGAAATTGGAGAACTACCTATTGGTGTACCACAAAATTTAGTACCTTTTATTACCCAGACAGGTATTGGTATGCGTCAACAATTATCCGTTTTTGGAGACGATTACCCTACAACAGACGGTACTTGTGTTAGAGATTATATTCATGTGGTTGATTTAGCAAAAGCTCATGTTATTGCGCTAAAAAGGTTAATTGACGGTAAAAATGTTACAAACTATGAAGTTTTTAATCTAGGAACAGGAACAGGAAGTAGCGTTTTAGAAGTTATTCATAGTTTTGAAAAAGTTTCGGGTAAAAAATTAAATTATAAAATTGTTGACAGAAGACCAGGTGATGTAATATCGGCCTACGCAAACACTGAAAAAGCAAATAGCGTTTTGGGTTGGAAAGCAGAATCTACCTTAGACCAAGCCATGAAATCTGCTTGGGATTGGGAAGTAAAAATCCGTAGCTAAAGTTAGATTCGAATTTTAAAGCAAATAAATTATTTAAAGAGGATAGAAATTGTGTATATTTCTATCCTCTTTAACTTTTTAACTATTTTGAAATGAAACATATTCTAGCTTTTTTATCTTTTTTTCTCGTGATTAGCCTAAATGCGCAAGACACCTATTTGCATTGCGGAAAAATAATGGATGTCGTTTCAGGTAAAACACTTTCAGAAAAAACAATAATCGTTTCAGGAAATAGTATAAAAAGTATCATGAACGGTTATGTTAATGGAACTCAAAATGATAGAATAATCGATTTAAAAGACAAGACAATACTACCAGGTTTTATCGATTTACATGTACATATCGAAAGTGAATCTAACCCTAACTCTTATGCAGATCGCTTTACCGATAATGAAGCTGATATTGCTTTTAAAGCTACTGGCTATGCTAAAAAAACATTGTTAGCAGGTTTTACAACTGTTCGCGATTTAGGAGGAACTGGCGTTAATATTTCTATAAGAAACGCCATTAACAAAGGTATTGTTGACGGTCCTAGAATATTTACCGCAGGAAAATCTATTGCTACTACGGGTGGCCACGCCGACCCAACCAATGGGCGAAGTCATGAATTTACTGGTGACCCTGGTCCTAAAGAAGGTGTTGTAAATTCTCCTGATGAAGCCCGAAAAGCAGTGCGTCAGCGCTATAAAGATGGTGCTGATGTTATCAAGATTACGGCTACAGGTGGTGTATTAAGTGTGGCGAAAAATGGCAAAAACCCTCAATTTACGATTGATGAAATAAAAGCAATTACTGAAACGGCTGATGATTATGGGATGCTAACCGCAGCGCATGCTCATGGTGACGAAGGGATGCAACGTGCCGTAAAAGGCGGAATTAAAACCATTGAACACGGGAGTTATATGAGTGATGCTACTATGGATTTAATGAAACAATACGGAACGTATATGGTACCTACTATTACGGCAGGAAAACAAGTGGCAGAAAAAGCGGAAGTAGCTGGTTATTTTCCAGAAGTTGTCGCTGTGAAAGCCCGAGAAATTGGGCCTTTAATTCAAGGTACTTTTGGCAAAGCCTATAAAAAAGGTGTAAATATCGCCTTTGGAACCGATGCTGGCGTATTCCCACACGGGTTAAATGCAAAAGAGTTTGGGTATATGGTTGAGGCAGGAATGCCGGCCATCGAAGCCATACAATCGGCCACTACAACCAATGCAAAACTGTTAGGAATGGCAGCTGAATTAGGACAAATAAAAGAGGGTTTTTTAGCAGATATTGTTGCTGTGTCAGGCGATCCACTAAAAGAAATTACAGTTTTAGAAAATGTTTCTTTTGTAATGAAAAACGGTGTGGTGTATAAAAATGAATAAATTTTAACTCACTACCTTTGGAAGAATTGAGGGAAGATTTATGAACCAAACTATCCTGTAATATCGTAAGTACTTTATGATAATTAATTTTGTAGATAGTAAAGAATTGTTGCAAGCCTCTATTGATGAAGCCCTTTATGAAAGTATGCTAGCGCAAATCAGAAAAGATTTTGCTCTAGCAAACATTTTTATTGATTTACCATTAAATAGTAATCCTAAGAATTTAAAAACAATTCTCCATCAAAAAATTTATCACCTTATCACAGAACGGTTTATGGATTATTTAAATGTCCTTTATATTATTGATGTGTCTGAGAAAGCTATTAAAGAAATTAAATCAGAAGATACGCTTGAAATTGCCGATCAGGTTTCCTTTTTAGTTTTAAAAAGAGAATATCAAAAAGTTTGGTTTAGAAAAGAATATGGTTGAAGCCAATTCAAGATCAAGTTCACACTTAAACTTCGCTCAGTGCAAGAGTTCAAGCTACAAAAAACTTTAAGCAGTATTTAATTTTGATGCTATTTAAAAAAACACCCTCACAAAAGGAATAATACCATTAGGATAAATACTTCTATCATCATTAAGAAGATTATATCTAACCCCAACCATAAAATTTCTATTCCCGTAACCAGCGCCTACAAAAGCAGCCGGACTCCAATAGTTTTCCTCAACATTAGGTGCTCCCAAAACATCAAAAGTTCTATTAATTCTAAGCGTTTCAATTTCAGCTGATAATTGAATGGCAGGTATCACATTATATAAAGAAATTAAACTACCCCCATAAGCAAACAAAGTATCATCATTAATTTCCGCATAATTAAAACTCAGTTGTGTACCTGCTGAAAATTTATCGTTAAATTGATAAATAGCACTTGGAGATATAGAACCGTTGAAAAACCCATTTCCAAAACCCAATCCTATACCTCCACCGTACCTAACATTACTCCAAAAATCGCCAGAAGCGTTATTTTGAGACATTCCTAAGTGCGCTACTAATAGAAGAATGATAGTTAATAAGCATTTTTTTAAGACTATTTTCTTGAAAAACTTCATAATTATAAAATTTCATTAATATTAATATCCAATATAGGACTAGAATTTTGAAATGTTGTATTTTTGCTGAAATTTTATTCACAGGGAAGAGAAAATTATTTATGGATAAATATTCCTTTTTAAATGCTGCACACACTTCATTTTTTGCAGCGCTATATGACAAGTATTTAATAAATCCGGATAGTGTTGAGCCAAGTTGGCGCGCATTTTTTCAAGGATTTGATTTTGGTCAAGAAAGTTTATTAGACGAACTGGAGACCCCAACACGTAGCGAAACGAATTTTTCGCCAACAAACTCAGAAATTCCGCAATCTTTACAAAAAGAGTTTCAGGTTATCAGACTTATTGACGGCTACCGAACAAGAGGCCATTTGTTTACCAAAACAAATCCTGTTCGCGAACGTAGACAATACTTCCCTACCCTAGACATTGAAAATTTCGGATTATCAAATACGGATTTAAAAACTGTTTTTAAAGCAGGCGAAGTTCTAGGTATTGGTTCAAGTACCTTAGAAGAAATTATCTCGCACTTAAAACGTATTTATTGCGATGCCATTGGTGTAGAATATATGTATATCCGGAATCCAGAATATGTAGAATGGATTCAAAACTGGTTAAACGTAAATGACAATCATCCAAAATACGATAACGATCACAAAAAGCACATTCTAAAAAAATTGAATCAAGCGGTTTCTTTTGAAAGTTTTTTACATACCAAATATGTTGGTCAAAAACGATTTTCATTAGAAGGTAACGAATCTTTAATTCCTGCTTTAGATGCTGTTGTGGAAAGAGCTGCTGAACTAGGTGTAGAGCAGTTTGTTATGGGAATGGCGCATCGTGGACGCTTAAATGTATTAACCAATATTTTCGGAAAAGCAGCTAAAGATATTTTTAGTGAATTTGATGGTAAAGATTACGAACAAGAAATCTTTGATGGTGATGTTAAGTATCATTTAGGATGGACATCGGACCGCAAAACCAATAGCGGTAAGGAAATAAATATGAACATTGCACCCAATCCTTCGCATTTAGAAACAGTTGGTGCAGTAGTGGCTGGTATTACAAGAGCAAAACAAGACGCTAAATACAAAGACGATTTTTCAAAAGTTTTACCTATAATCGTGCATGGTGATGCTGCTATCGCAGGGCAAGGTTTAGTCTACGAATTGGTTCAAATGGCTGGTTTAGACGGCTATAAAACCGGAGGAACAATACATATTGTAGTCAACAACCAAATAGGATTTACCACCAACTATTTAGATGCAAGAACATCTACTTATTGTACCGATGTTGCGAAGGTAACATTGAGCCCAGTATTACACGTAAATGCAGATGATGCCGAAGCTGTTGTACATGCTTCTTTATTTGCACTAGAATACAGAATGCGTTTTGAAAGAGATGTTTTTATTGATTTATTAGGGTATAGAAAATACGGACATAATGAAGGTGATGAACCTCGTTTTACACAACCTAAACTTTATAAAGCCATAGCAAACCATCAAAATTCTCGTGATATATATGCTGAAAAGTTATTACAAGAAGGTGTTATCGCAAAAGATTATGTAAGTCAATTAGAAGACGAATACAAAGCAAGCTTAGAAGAAGAGTTAGAAGATTCTAGAAAAGAAGATAAAACAGTCATAACCCCATTTATGCAAGATGAATGGAGTGGTTTTACCCAAGTGAGAGAATGGGAAATGCTAGATACTTTTAAAACTAGTTTCGATAAAAAGAAATTAACAGACATTGCAAAAGTAATTACCGAATTACCAAAAGATAAAAAGTTTTTACGAAAGGTTGAAAAACTAGTCAATGATCGTAAAAATATGTTTTTTGATACCA
Source organism: Cellulophaga sp. (assembly GCA_030731855.1). Taxonomy (GTDB): domain Bacteria; phylum Bacteroidota; class Bacteroidia; order Flavobacteriales; family Flavobacteriaceae; genus Cellulophaga. The sequence continues at coordinate 84,538 of JANQTG010000143.1, forward strand.
ATAATTTAGATTGGGCTATGGGCGAACTACTAGCTTATGGTACGTTGTTAGCAGAAGGTTTTGATGTTCGGATATCGGGTCAAGATGTTGAAAGAGGTACTTTTTCTCACCGTCATGCAGT
>JANQTG010000143.1:84758-89624 GCA_030731855.1 Cellulophaga sp.
GAAGAACTAGCAGAAGGAAGTTTCCAAGAAGTAATTGATGATGCAGACGCAACAGTTAAAAAAGTAAAAACGCTTGTTTTTTGTACTGGTAAATTCTATTATGATTTATTAGCACAAAGAGAAGAGTTAAAACGTGATGATGTGGCATTAGTTCGTTTGGAGCAATTATTCCCTGTTCCATCAGATAAGATTTCTGATATCACTAAAAAATATAAGAACGCAGACGATATTGTTTGGGCTCAAGAGGAGCCTAGAAATATGGGTGCTTGGAGTCATTTAATGATGCATTATAGTGAAATAAGCAAATTTAGAGTTGCTTCAAGACGTTTTTATGCTTCGCCAGCTGCTGGTAGTGCCGTACGTTCAAAACGTCGTCATCAGCAAGTAATAGATTTTGTTTTTGATAAAACAAAAGATAATATGCCTAAAACAATAACAAAACAAAATAATACAAAGTAGGATGATTTTAGAAATGAAAGTCCCTTCTCCGGGAGAATCGATAACAGAAGTAGAAATTGCATCTTGGTTAGTAAAAGATGGTGATTATGTTGAAAAAGACCAAGCAATTGCTGAGGTAGATTCAGACAAAGCTACACTAGAATTACCTGCTGAAGAAAGTGGAATTATTACCCTTAAAGCAGAAGAAGGTGATGCCGTTGCTGTAGGTGAAGTAGTTTGTTTAATTGATACAAGCGCAGCGAAACCTAGTGGAAGTTCAGATACTAGTTCTTCTAAAAAAGAAGAAGCAAAGCCTGCTACTCCTGCACCAGCAGAAAAGAAAGTTGAAGCTCCTAAACCAGCAGAAAAAACATACGCTTCGGGAACTGCATCTCCTGCTGCTAAAAAAGTTTTAGCAGAAAAAAATATTTCGGCCTCTAGTGTAACAGGTACCGGAAGAGATGGTAGAATAACCAAAGAAGATGCTGTAAAAGCTACACCTTCAATGGGAACACCTACTGGAGGAAAACGTGGAGAAAGCAGATCTAAACTATCTATGTTACGCAGAAAAGTAGCGGAACGCTTAGTTTCTGTAAAAAATGAAACCGCCATGTTAACCACTTTTAACGAAGTTGACATGTCTCCTATTTTTGAATTAAGAGATCAACATAAAGAAGATTTTAAGAATAAGCACGGTGTCGGTTTAGGCTTTATGTCGTTCTTTACCTTAGCTGTAGTAAGAGCTTTAGAATTATACCCATCGGTAAATTCCATGATTGACGAAAAAGAAATGATTTCTTATGATTTCTGCGACATTAGTATTGCCGTTTCAGGACCTAAAGGATTAATGGTTCCTGTGATTAGAAACGCTGAAAACTTAACGTTTAGAGGTGTTGAAGCCGAAGTTAAAAGATTGGCTATACGTGCGAGAGAAGGTGAGATTACAGTTGATGAAATGACAGGCGGAACTTTTACCATTACCAATGGGGGTGTTTTTGGATCGATGTTGTCTACTCCGATCATTAATCCTCCTCAGAGTGCAATTTTAGGAATGCATAATATTGTAGAAAGACCAGTAGTAAAAGACGGCAAAATAGTTATTGCCCCTATTATGTATGTAGCATTGTCTTATGATCACAGAATTATAGACGGAAAAGAATCTGTAGGCTTTTTAGTTGCTGTAAAAGAAGCATTAGAAAACCCTGTAGAACTTTTAATGAATAATGATATACATAAAGGATTAGAATTATAGTCTACTAAAATTACCATTGAAACATAAAAAAATTCCTGAAGAATAACTCCTCAGGAATTTTTTTTAGCTAAGCACATTACTTCTTAATTACAACCCATATCGTGTCTTGATACCTCGTCCGCATTAGGAAAACATAACCCTGTGGGTAATGCTGTTGGATTGTAACGCTGTAAGTTGTGATCCACTAAACTCTTTTCAATAAACGCTGTTATTAAATCAATTTCTTCATCATTTAGACCTAAGGGCACGAAACCTTTAGCCAAAGAACTTTCAGTAACACTATTGTTTTCTTTATTTGCGTTATTTTTATAAACAACTACATCTCTTACTGAAGTAAAAGAGGCTCCGTGACCAAAAAACTGCACATCCACCAAATTATACAATTGGGGAACTTTAAAGGTATAATCATCTGCCGGATTGTTTGTAAAGCCTCCACGCCCTTTCCTGGTTGCTTCATCAACTGCGGGCCCATGTATATCACTTCCAGATAAATCATTCATGCCTAAAGCATAAAAAGCTTCAGAATTTAATGCAGGACCTGAATGGCATTGGAAGCATTGCGCTTTTCCAAAAAATAATAAAGCACCCTTCTTTTCATTTGAAGTCATGGCAGATACATCACCTTTTAACCAATTTTGGAAATTCGTATCATTAGCTAACAAGGTTCTTTCATAAGCCGCAATAGCTAAACCTGCTGTTATTAAGGTGTATCGTTCTTTAACATCAATTTCAGGAAAAGCTTTATCAAACAGCTCATCATATCCATAATCAGAACAAAAAGTTTCAGTAATACCCATTCTATGAACTGTTAAACCAGCGATAGCTTGAGTTTCCACTCCTTCGAAACCTAGTTTATTTACCTCTTTAGGCGTACCTGTGGTCCAGTTGGCTTCAGTGCCAATATTTTGGTCTGTAGCTCCAAATTGCCCATTCCACAGCATTAATTTCTGATAAGCTGAATTTAAAACAGTGGGTGATTTTATGGGTTGCACATCTACCATATCATCTGTGAAGTCAGGTGCCATAATTCGTGCCTCTCCATGAATTCCAAAACCCATACCTCCGTCACCAATTCCTTGTTTCATACCGCTTTGAAAACCAGCACCGCTATGATGACAACTAGCGCAAGAATATGTTTTTTGATGCGTGTCTTTTTTAGAATTAACACCAATTCCGGTTTCATGAAACAATAATTTACCCAACAAAACTTTATGCTCATTTATGGGATTTTTAGGATCAGCAGGAATACTTGCAAAATCATCACTATTAGGAATTATATAATAATCAAGATTTCCGCCCAATGAAATTAAGCTTGCTTTTAATTTTTGATCCTCAAAATTATCAGAAATTTCAATATAATCAGTATCCTCAGCACAGCTGATGAAAGAAGTAATTGCCGCAAACATCAAAATATGTTTGTAGGTTAATTTAGTGAACATAAATTTACTTTATAGTATATATAACCAAAATTAAAAAAAATGCTAAGAAATTAGGCCACTTTGTCGATAACTAACTTATTTCAAGGATGTATTAATATTATTTTAAGAAAACGCAATTTTTATTATAATCAATAATAGCTTTTCCTCTTTTTAAAACATCTGCACCAATAATACCGTCTACAGGCCCAGAGTTATGAGCTATTAAGGCCTCGTTAACGTGTACCAAATCAAAAAGCACTATTTTTAATTTCTTGTAGTGCCAAGAATCAATAGTTAAGCTGTTTTTGGTTGATATTAACGTTTCCATATTTGTCGCTCCTGCCCCAGCGGCTTTAATTTTTGACTCCTTTGAAGTTAGCTTAAAGTAATCCATTTTATCAAAACCAACGCATGTGTTTGAAGCTCCAGTATCCAATATAAACCGACCATAAATTCCATTGATTTTCGCCTTAATTTCAAAATGATTTGTAGCGGTTAAAACTAATTTCGTTTTAGTATATCCTTTTGATTTTAAATATCTTCTGAGTGTTTTCAAATTGTTTTTTTTTCAAAGATACGGCTCTTTAAAAAGTCAGAATAAAGTTAAATCTATTATTTACAGACCAAAATTTTAGCAGACAAGCGCTATAATTCTATTTTTGCAGTATGATATTAACAGACACCCATACGCATTTATATAGTGAAGCTTTCGATGATGATAGAGATGAAGTTATAGCACGCGCCATAAAACAAGGTGTTCAGCGTTTTTTTATTCCAGCTATCGATTCCACCTACACTGATGCCATGCTAAGGTTGAAAAGCGCCTATCCAAAACATATTTTTTTGATGGCTGGCTTACATCCCACACATGTAAAAGAAGACTTTGAAAACGAATTAGCGCATGTTGAAGATTTATTAAAAAAGCATACCTATTATGCAATAGGAGAAATAGGAATCGATTTATTTTGGGATAAAACTTTTTTGAAACAACAACAAATCGCTTTCAAAAAACAAATTCAACTCGCTAAAAAGCATAAATTACCAATTATTATCCATTGTCGCGATGCTTTTGACGAGGTTTTTGAAGTACTAGAAGATGAAAAATCTGATGATTTATTCGGAATATTTCATTGTTTTACGGGGAACTTTAAACAAGCTCAAAAAACAATAGGGTATGGAATGAAATTAGGAATTGGTGGTGTTGTGACCTTTAAAAATGGTAAGATCGATGCTTTTTTAAATCAAATACCATTAAAACATATTGTTTTAGAAACCGATTCACCATATTTAGCACCTGTACCGTATAGAGGAAAACGCAACGAAAGTCTATATTTACTGGAGATTATAAATACATTAGCCTCAATTTACGCTAAACCTGTTGCAGAAATTGCAGCAATTACCACTCAAAATTCTAAAGAAATATTTGGCATCTAATAATTGGGTATGAAAAAAACAAAAATCTTGCTTATATATACTGGTGGCACCATCGGAATGATGAAAGATTATAAATCTGGAGCATTAAAGGCTTTTAATTTTGCAAAACTCCTTAAAAATATTCCAGAATTGAATCAGCTCGATTGTGAGATAGAGAGCCACTCTTTTGAAACACCTATAGATTCGTCAAACATAAATACCACCCATTGGATTGCCATCGCTACAACAATTGAAGAAACTTACGACGAGTATGATGGTTTTGTGGTTTTACACGGTAGCGACACGATGAGCTATTCAGCATCAGCATTAAGTTATATGTTAGAA
>JANQTG010000144.1:0-9996 GCA_030731855.1 Cellulophaga sp.
AAATTAATGGCGAATCAAATTCCAGATACAGCAGTACCTTCAGATTTGAAAGAAAAAATGAACTTTGTTAGAGAAAATGTAGAAGATCTAGTTTTTAGAGTAGGCCAAGTAAAAGGGAACTCTTTAGATGGTGAAATGATTTTAAACACTCCAACAGGTAAAGGTCATAAAAATAGCTTAGCGTATTTTATGAATATGGTTGATAGTTTAGTAGACTAAAGTACCAACCCGTATTCAAAATAAGATTTTTATACTATGAAAAAGTTTTTAAAAATAATCCTATCACTGCTACTATTTGTGGTGATAGGATATTTTGTATACACCCAATACCAGAAAAAAGCCGTTTTACAAGATGTTATTTATACAGATGCGGAAACGGTCATTAAAGTAGGATTGCATGATCTTAAAAAAACGCTCGTTTTAGATGCACTCTCGAACCCAAAATATTATTGGGATAATGCAAAACTTTCAAAATTAAAGAAAGACAAAGATACCGTTGAAGATGACGGTAAAGGCATTGATTTACAACCTTACTCTTTGGTGCTGTACACTGTAAAAAATGTAAAAAACACTTTATTTACAACGCTAAAAATTGATGATGCAGCGCTATTTGATGTTTTTGCAAAGCAATATTTTAAAGAAAAAAATAGTACTATTACAACCGAAAATTATCAGTATGCCCTTGATGAAAACGCAAAGTTACTTTTCGCTTGGAACTCAAATCACCTAGTAGTCGCCTTAAACCCACAAGGCTCTTTCGAAGCTTGTAAGTCCGTTTTTGATGCTATTTTAGTAGAAAACAAGCTAATTTCAGATAAAAATCACCCATTTGTTGAAAAATTAAGTGCCTCAAACGACCATATCACTTATTTAAAAGGCAACAGTAAAGTATCCTTAAATTTTAATGACGGCCAAGCGCTTTTAGATGGGGTATTATATACAAAATTACCCAGCACCTTTAAAAATCAAACGAATTATTCAACGATCCCAAATGCATCATTTCAGTTGTATTTCGATTCCAACTTTGCGCACGAACAAAACAAAGAAGCCCTTATAAGCCTTCTTGATGATGCCTCTTTTTTTGAAAAAAATAATATTGATGTTAGGGCTCTTTTAAACAAAAGTACCGGTAATTTTAGTCTTTCTATAAAAGGCACAACGCAGCAAACTGATACGATTATTACCTACGAGTATGATGATAATTTCGATAAAGTTGAAACCAAAATCACCCAACAAAAACAAGCCCCGATTATAAGTATTGATTTAGGGCTTGAAAACGGAATGAATTCTTATCTAAAACAACAAGGCGCTGTTAAAAACGGAATTTTAAAGGCAATACCCTACTATACATTTTATGCGGATAAAGACAGCACTAATACGGCATTTTCTACTATAGAAGATACACTACTTTCTCCGCAAAAAACAGGTAGTTATTTTTTTAATTTAGAGACTAATTTTGCTGCTTTACAACAAGATGTACAAATATCGAAAGTCGATAAGTTGGTCGAATTAATAACCTCTTTACGGATTACAGCACAGCAAACAACAGAAAATAATATCATTGTAAAAGGCAAGCTTGATGCTCCTGAACCTGATATTAATATACTTTCTCAGGTATTTTTTGGGATGCAAGTTAAAGATTCTATTGACCTCGCTCCGTAAATTCTGAATTTTAGGAACTCATGTTTAAAAGTGAGTTACACATTCTATGTTGTATCTTTAAATTCTTAATTCTTTGGTATGAACCTCAGCTACTGGGAATATAACACTTGGCTCTCTAATATAGATTTTACGATTGTTGGTTCAGGAATCGTAGGGCTTAATTGTGCCTTATATTTGAAAGAAAAATATCCAAAAGCTAAAATTTTAATTTTAGAAAAAGGAGTGCTGCCGCAAGGTGCGAGTACAAAAAATGCTGGTTTCGCTTGTTTTGGAAGTATTTCAGAGATTTTAGCAGATTTAAAAACCCATTCAGAGGAGCAAGTTTTACAATTAGTCCAAAAGCGTTGGGATGGCGTTCAGTTACTACGAAAAAATTTAGGAGATAAAAACATCGACTTTCAAAACCATGGCGGCCACGAGGTTTTTACACAACAAGAAGAAGTTCTTTTTGAAAATTGTATAAAAAATTTAGAACTTATTAATCAACTTTTGAGTCCTGTTTTTAAGGGTGATTCTTTTAAAAAGCATACCAATACTTTTAATTTTAAAGGAATTCAAGACCATTATATCACTAGCGATTTTGAATCGCAAATCGATACCGGAAAAATGATGGATACACTCTTAAAGAAAGTTCAAAAGAAAGGAGTACGCATTTTAAATGCAATTACGGTTGAAAGTTTCGTTGAAAATGTAGAAAGTGTGCAGGTAAAAACGAATCTCTTTGAATTTACCACTAAAAAATTCCTTATTGCCACCAACGGATTTGCATCAACTTTAATAAATGAAGATATAAAACCGGCCAGAGCTCAGGTTTTAATTACCAAACCTATTCAAAATTTACACATTAAAGGCACTTTTCATGTAGACGAAGGCTATTATTATTTCAGAAACATAGGCAATAGAATTCTGTTTGGTGGTGGTAGAAATTTAGACTTTAAAGGGGAAGAAACCATGACTTTTGGCGAAACAAGCCTGATTCAGCTTCAATTAGAAAGCATGCTAAAAGACATGATTTTACCAGAAACTCCATTTGAAATAGAACAGCGATGGAGCGGAATTATGGGCATGGGCGTACAAAAAAGACCCATTATTCAACAACTTAGCAACCACACGTTTTGCGGAATTCGCTTAGGCGGAATGGGCATCGCAATTGGGAGTATTGTTGGTAAAGAATTGGCAGAATTAGTATAGCTTTGCATTTCATTAAAGTATATTAAAAACACCCAACTCCATTATGGAACACAACCTAAAAAAACAATTATTTGATTTCTGTAAGTCTTTCGCAGACAGCAGAATTACTAGAATTTTAGCGGCCATTGCAGATTTAAATGAAGCCCTTGACGATGAAACCAAAAGTAGCTCAGGCGATAAACACGAAACCGGACGCGCGATGCTTCAATTAGATATTGAAAAATCGGGCGTGCAATTGGCCGAAGCCCAAAAAATGGCTAAGGTATTAGAGTATGTGAATATAAAAACAAAGTCGGACTTTGTTGGTCTTGGTAATTTGGTAAAAACTACAAAAGCGAATTATTTTTTAGCTATTTCGGCTGGGGAGCTAAAAGCAGAAGGCTTATCGGTGTATTGTATTTCGTCAGAAACACCTATTGGGCAGTTGTTATTTGGGAAACAAGTAGGTGATGTGGTTAAGTTTAATGATACCGAAATAAAAATCACGGAAATTCTATAATACATAGTAATTCCGTGATTTTTAAATTTGAAATTTTGATACTTCGAGGGCTTGCCTCGAAGTTTTTTTATTAGTTTACAGAAAGTAAATCTATCTCGAAAATTAAAACAGAACCTCCAGGGATTCCTCTATTGGTAAAACTACCATAGCCTAAATGCGCAGGAATTAATAACAGACCACTACCACCTTCTCTAAAATACGCAATACCTTCTGTCCAGCCCGGAATTACTTGGTTTAAACCAATCGTTATTCCGTTTGCATCACTCTGATCGAAAACTCTTCCATCAAGATAGGTTCCCTTATAAACTACCGTTACATTTGATGTTGCATTGGGTTGAGCACCTGTTCCCGGAGTATCAATAATATAATGTAATCCAGTATTACTCCGAGTGGCAGTTAAGTTGTTTGCTGCAATGTATGCTAGTATTTCTGCTTCATTTTGTTCGGTAAAATCTCTAGGTTGGTTGTCTTTGTCTTCACTACATGCGCTAAAAATAGCAATCAGGCAGACAAATAATAAACGATATTTCATTTTTTAAAAAATTTTAGTTGTTTTGGGCGCAAATATAAGTAAATAGTGCATGTACTATTCTATTCTTTTGCCTTGTGTAGTGAACGACAATCCCTGAGATCCTGAAGTAGAAATCATGATACCTTCAAAAAGCGGTTCTGTAGTGTTCTTTTTTACCTTCCAATCAAAAATAAAATTAGCCCCTGTACCACCTTCTTTATCTTTTTCGTTAATCACTATTGCAGCAGTTTCTAAGGGTTTTAAATAGATAGTTTCGTCAATATAATGTCTAATATTAACTCCTTTTGTATTAAAATAATCAGCCTTTGTAATAAATATAGTATCGGTTCTGCTAGTATTTCTAATGCTTACTGTTGCGGTTAAATCGTGTGTTAAATGTTCGGTTTCACTGTATATTTGAGAATAAACTGATAAATAGGAACTTCCGCTAAGCAGACTATCTGGTAGTTTATAGGTGAATACTTTCGCTTGCCAATCGATGGTTTTTAGGGGTGTTTCTACTTTCTTGTCTTCGCAAGAGAATAGAAGGATTACAGAACTTAAAAGCAGTAAAAGAAGATTCTTTTGCATGATATTTTATTGATTTATAAAAATAGGCAATCTTATTTAGGTATCATAACATTTAAACCGCATTACCATTCTGGCTTACTTCTGTTTGCCTTTTTCTCTGCAGATTTCTTTTTCCCTTTTAATCGTTTTTCAATCGCCGATTTGCTTGGTTTTGTTGCTTTACGTTTTTTAGGTTCTTTTAAAGCATTTTCTAACAACTTTAGAAAACGTTTAATCGCTAATTCTTTATTCCTAAACTGGCTCCTACTTTCATCACACTGCAACAATAAAATATTTTCTTTAGTGAGTCTATTTTTTAGTTTTAAAGTAATTTTTTCTTTTTCGCTATCGTTTAAACTTTTAGAATTAAGAAGATTAAAAACAAGTTCTATTTTGGTCGATACTTTATTTACATGCTGACCGCCAGCACCACTACTACGCACCGCTTTAAATTGTAATTCTTGTGTAATTTCTTCTTTATTCAAACTTAAATTTTTAGCCTATTATTGATAATTTCTAATGCTACATTTAAATAAACAATAGTATCGTCTTCAAAAGGTTTTTCAGAAGTAAACAAAATGGTTTCCTCATCATTTAAAATACCTTCTACTAAATAATAGCTTCCCTTAAAATAAGAATTTTTAACACTTACTTTAAGTCCGCTTTTATCTGAAATATTTAGTTCCGATGGATAAATTAAAACCGATTTATCAATAGTGGCATAAGGCTTTAACTTAGCAATGGCAATTTCATTAACATCACCAAATAAGGAGGCGATGTACTTATTTTTTGGAAAATGATATACCTTTTCAGGAGTGCCTTGGGCAATAATTGCATTGTTTTTTAAGACTATTATCTCATCCGCAAAAGACAGTATATCATTCGTGTCATGTGAAGCTACAATACAGGTAATTTCTTCCTTTTTTAGATATTGAAAAAGATTTCTTCGTAAATTATTTTTTCTAGCATTATCAATATGGCTAAACGGTTCATCTAAAAGTAATATTTCTGGTTTTTGTGCTAAAACCCTTGCCAGAGCCACTCTTTGTTGTTGTCCGCCACTTAAATACTTCACTTTTGTTTTAGCAAAAGCAATCATATCAATCATTTCTAATAGCTCAACTGTTCGCTGTTTTAATTCCTCTGGATAAAATACCGATAAAAACTGACTCACATTTTCTTCTACCGTAATAAAAGGCATTAAATCAAAATCTTGGGACAAGTATTTCATGAAGATTTCTCCAGGAACTAATTTATAATCAGGCCCTAAAATTTTATGTTCATTCCAGCATATTTCACCTGCATTAGGTTGAAGATTTCCGTATAACAATTTCAGTAAAGTACTTTTACCGCAACCGCTCTCTCCTATAATAGAAATATGTGCTCCTTTTTCTGCTTCAAAAGTAATATTAGAAAGAATTGGCGTTGCATCGTAAGAAAAAGACAGCTCTGAGACTCGTAACATGTTTGGTGTAAATTAGGTTGCAAAATTAACACAAAAAAATCCGTTTCATTACAAAACGGATTTTAGATTTTAATAGAAAGCAATGTCTCTATTATTCTTTAAATTCTTTTAAAACTGCTTGGTTTGGTAAGGCATCATACCCCATGTTAAATAGTGTAAAAGACATCACATCTACTTGTTCGTTGATCATCGCTTCGGTAGATTTTCCGGCGCCATGACCTGCATTTACATCAATTCTTATTAAGGTTGGGTTATCACCTGTTTGCTTTTCTTGAAGTGCAGCGGCAAACTTAAAACTGTGTGCTGGCACTACTCGATCGTCATGATCGCCAGTTGTTACCATAGTTGCAGGATACGCCACACCTTCTTTTATGTTATGTACGGGTGAATAGGCTTTGATGTATTCGAACATTTCTTTGCTGTCTTCTGCCGTACCATAATCATACGCCCAACCAGCACCAGCAGTAAACGTATGGTAACGTAACATTTCTAAAACACCCACGGCAGGCAGTGCTACTTTCATTAAATCTGGGCGTTGGGTCATCGTTGCACCCACCAACAAGCCACCATTAGAACCACCTTTTATGGCTAAATGATCTGATGAAGTATATTTTTCTTTGATAAGATATTCGGCCGCCGCAATAAAATCGTCAAAAACATTTTGCTTTTGCATTTTAGTGCCAGCATCATGCCATTTTTTGCCATACTCTCCACCACCCCGTAAATTTGGAACAGCATACACACCACCTTGCTCCATCCATATAGCATTAGTGATACTAAATGAAGGCGTTAGGCTAACATTAAATCCGCCATAACCATACAGAATGGTTGGGTTTTTACCATTTAGTTCTAGTCCTTTTTTATAAGTGATAATCATCGGCACTTTAGTACCATCTTTTGAGGTATAAAAAACTTGCTTCGACTCGTAATCCGCAGGGTTAAAATCGATATTAGGCTTCCAGTATTGTACATATTCGCCAGTTTCTACATTATATTTATAGGATGAGCCCGGTGTGCTGTAATTAGTGAATGAAAAATAGAATTCTTTGTCTTCTTTTTTACCACCAAAACCACCAGCAGAACCAACGCCGGGCAGTTGTACTTCGCGTACCAATTTTCCATCATAATTGTATTGCAACACTTTAGAAATAGCATCGACCATATATTCAGCGAAAAAATAACCACCACCGGTGCCAACAGAAAGCACATTCTCGGTTTCTGGAATAAAATCTACCCAATTTTCTGGGGTTGGGTTTGCGGCATCAACAGTTACGACTTTTTGATTGGGTGCGTTTTTGTTAGTCATAATGAATAATTTTGAACCAACATTATCAATTACATAACTATCGGTAGTAGTATCATCTAAAATAGGTACAAAAAGTGCATTTGGGTCGGATAAATCTCTAATATAAAGTTTGTTTCCAGAAGTTGATGTACTTAAGGTCATGATTAAATAACGCCCATCTTCTGTAACACCAGCACCTATGTAACGGTGTTTTTCCGATGCAGCGCCACCATAGATTAATTCATCATTTTTTTGAGAAGTACCCAATGTATGATAGTATAATTTATGTTGATCTGTTTTAGCAGAAAGCTCGCTACCTTTAGGTTTATCGTAGCTAGAGTAGTAGAAACCATCATTATCTTTCCAAGAAACGCCAGAGAATTTAACATCCACGAGGGTATCTTCGATAATTTTATTGGTAGTTGTGTTCATTACAATCACTTTTCGCCAATCGCTACCACCTTCAGAAATGGAATACGCTGCAAGAGAGCCATCTTTCGAAAAGCTTAAACCTGCTAAAGAAGTAGTGCCATCTTTCGAAAAAGTATTTGGGTCAAGAAAAGTTTCCGTAGTACCGTCATCCCCTTTTTTACGATAGATTACAGACTGATTTTGGAGTCCATTATTTTTAGAAAAATAGGTAAAATCTCCTTCTTTAAAAGGCGAACCTAATTTTTCATAATTCCATAATTTCTCTAATCTTTTTTTAAGATCGGCCCTAAAAGGTATGTTGTCTAAATAACCGTAAGTAACCTTATTTTGTTCTTTTACCCAAGCTTCGGTATCCGCGCTTTTATCATCTTCGAGCCATCGAAAAGGGTCATTAATTGCCATATCAAAATAGGTATCAACAGTATCAACCTTTGCAGTGGTAGGATAATTCAAAGTAATTTTTTCTTTTTTAGGAGTTGTTTCACAGCTTGCAATCGTAAGGGCTGCAAGTGCCATAATTGATATGGTTTTTCATTTTAAGTATATTTAGTCGTTCTAAAAATACAAGAAAAAAACCTTTGCAATTAACTTATTACAAAGGTTTTAACACATTTTAAGAGTTTTAGTTTACTATACGTTAAACTAAACCATTCGCTACTAAATATTCTCCAATTTGCACGGCATTCGTTGCAGCTCCTTTTCTAAGGTTATCAGCCACAATCCACATATTCAAAGTATTTCTTTGTGTTTCATCTCTGCGAATGCGACCCACAAAAACATCATCTTTATCATGCGCATAAATTGGCATTGGGTAGGTGTTGGTATCCGGATTATCTTGCACAATAACACCCGAAGATTCACTCAACAACTTACGCACCTCAGCTAAATCAAAATCGTTTTCAAACTCCACATTTACTGATTCAGAATGCCCACCAGAAGTCGGAATACGAACTGCTGTTGCGGTTACCGAAAAAGTACGGTCGTCAAATATTTTTTGTGGCTCTCGCGCTAATTTCATTTCTTCTTTGGTATACCCATTTTCTAAGAAAACATCGCAATGAGGAATGGCATTTCTACTTATCGGATAGTTATACGCCATTTCACCTTGAACACCAGCAATTTCGTTTTCTAATTGTTGAACTGCTTTTAAGCCAGTTCCAGAAACCGATTGGTAGGTAGAAATTACCACACGTTTCATTTTATATTTTTTATGCAAAGGCGCTAAAACCAATACCAACTGAATAGTAGAACAATTAGGGTTAGCAATAATTTTATCTTCTTTTGTTAATTGATTCGCATTTATTTCGGGCACAATTAATTTTTTTGTCGGATCCATTCTCCAAGCCGATGAGTTATCGATTACGGTACTACCAACAGCCGCAAATTTCGGTGCCCATTCTAAAGAAGTATCGCCACCAGCAGAAAAAATAGCGATATCTGGTTTTGAAGCAACAGCCTCGGCTAAACCAACCACAGTATACTCTTTATCTTTATAGGCCATCTTTTTACCTACAGAACGCTCTGAGGCAACCAAAACTAATTCTGTAATAGGAAAATTACGTTCTGCTAATACTTTCAGCATCACCTCGCCTACCATTCCTGTTGCTCCTACAACTGCTACTTTCATACGTTTACATATTTTATTAAAAACAATTAAAAATTCTGATTTACAACACTAAGCCTTAAACGTTCCTTTAATTTAAAAGCTACGAAATAGGGTATTCTTTTGGTATCACCACAATTTTAAGTCGCAAAAGTAGTTTAATACACTTTACATACCAAGAGAATGAATAGAGAATAATTAAAATATAACAAAAAGTTATATTTACAACAAACTACACTTTTAAAAGTATCTAAAATAGATAGAATTTCAACATTCAAACAACTATTCATGAAGCAAAAGGTTTACATTATTGATGATGATTTAGTTTCTCAATTCGCTACCTTATACGCTATAAAAAAGATAGATATCATTTCTGAGGTTTTAACTTTCGATAATGCCACAGAAGCTTTGGAAGTTGTAAAAAGTGATATAGCATCTAAAAAATATAGGCTTATCATAGTGTTAGATTTAATTATGCCATTAGTAGATGGCTGGGCATTTTTAGAAAAACTGAAAGAATTTTTACCGACCGAAGTGTTTATTAAAATTTACATTCTTTCTGCTTTTCGTAATACTAGTGATCGCGAAAAGGCGAAAAACCATCCTTTAATCCAAGGTTTTTTTGATAAGCCACTTTCTCAGTTAAATGCTCAAAAGATTTTAGCAGACGTAGTATCACCAACATAATAAGTTTTCTATACACTTCGTGCTTGTTATACTAGGGTTTTCAACTTAGCGATAATTTCAACAGATCCCGCTGCACTTCGACTACGCTCAG
>JANQTG010000144.1:10096-15071 GCA_030731855.1 Cellulophaga sp.
GTGAAACCTACTAGTCTAACTGCGCACTTCGTGCTTGTTATACTAGGGTTTCACTAAAAAAACCGTCAAAAACATTAGCGAAAATGTCTTTGACGGCTTAAAATTAATACTGCAGTGCAGCGGTTATACCCTTGCTTTAAGGATATGAAAATTATTTATTTCTTTAGTAAATCTCTAATCTGAGCAAGAAGCTCTTCTTGAGTAGGCCCTGCCGGTGCTGCTGGTGCAGGTGGAGTTTTTGATTTGTTATACGCTTTCACAATTAAAAACATAACAAAGCCAACAATAAGTAAATTAACAATGGTATTTACCCAAGCACCCCAACGGATTGCATTTTCAGCAACTAAATTTCCTGCTTCCACAGAACCAGAAGCTTCAGTAAGTACAATTTTTAGGTTTGCGAAATCTACACCACCTGCGAAATGACCAACTACGGGCATGATAATATCAGCAACAAAGCCATTTACTACCATTCCAACAGCTCCAGCTAATATTACTGCTACAGCGAAATCTATGACATTACCTGTCATAATAAAATTTTTAAATTCTTTTAACATGATTTAGTGTTTTTAATTATTAGTTAAATGTGCCGCAATGTACTAAAAAAAAAAATCTTAATTTCATGTTAAGATAAATTTTTATTTATTAATGATTATACGTTTTACCCGTTGCGATATTCCCGTAATTAATTCGTAAGAGATGGTATTTGCCCGTTCTGCAAAAGTATTTGCCTTAGTGTTTGGTCCAAAAATAATTACTTCATCGCCTTCTGCACAATCTATACCAGTAATATCTACCATAATCATATCCATACAGGTATTACCTATAATTGGCGCAGGACTCCCTTCTATGCTTACAATGCCTTTTCCGTTGCCATAAATTCTACCAATTCCATCGGCATGGCCAATAGGTAAAGTGGCTGATTTTATAGTTTTAGTTGCTTTAAAAGCCCTGTTATACCCTACACTTTGGTTGGCTTCAATAGTATGAATTTGAGAAATATTTGTTTTTAAAGTAGTTATCGGGATTAATCTTTCATCATATTTAGCTTCATTTCCGAAACCATAAAGACCAATACCACTTCTAACCATATCAAAATGTGCTTCTGGATAATTTAATATTCCTGAGGTATTTGCTAGATGTTTAAAAGGTGTGTGATGTAAACCTGCATCTACTTTTTTAGCAATTCGAGTAAAACTAGCAATCTGGTTTTGTGTAAACTCTTTTTCGTTCAAATCTTCGGATGCTGCTAAATGCGAAAAAATAGAAGCTACTTTTATAGCATCGGTTTTTTTGATGATTTCTAAAATTTCTTCGACATCACTTTCACTAAAACCTAAGCGATTTAAACCGGTATTAAACTTTAAATGAACAGGATAATTTTTTTGTCCATGTTTTTCTGCTGCAATAATAAATTCTGTTAGTATTCTTTTAGAATAGATAGTAGGTTCTAAGCAACGTTCAATAATTGTATCAAAACTTACTACTTGAGAATGTAATACTAAAATAGGAAGCCTAACCCCTGCATCTCTCAGAGTTACCCCTTCTTGCGCATAGGCTACCGATAAATAATTTGCCCCTATTTCTTCTAATTTTTGAGCAATTGCGACCGAATCACTGCCATAGGCAAATGCCTTAATTACGCCCATAAATTTAGTCTCAGACTTTAACCGACTGCGTAAAAAAGTATAATTATGTGCTAGGGAATTTAAATTGATTTCCAGCACTGTTTCTTGCGCTTTAGACATCAGTATTTTTGTTAGCGTCTTTAATTTGTGTTGCTGTTACGTCTATGTCTTTTACTCTTTCTTTTAGCATCGCTTTAAAATAAGCACCTCTACTTAAGGGTTCATAAGCTTCAACTTGCCCTAAAAGCACTAACGAATCACTAGCTGCTTTTCTAAAACTATAATTCGCCAAGTTTCCAGTTCGGGTGCAAATAGCATGCACTTTAGTCACATATTCTGCGGTGGCCATTAAGGCTGGCATTGGGCCAAAAGGGTTTCCTTTAAAATCCATATCTAAACCAGCGACTAAAACGCGAATGCCTTTATTGGCGAGCTCATTACAAACAGCAACTATTTCATCATCAAAAAACTGTGCTTCATCAATACCAACTACATCACAATCTTCGGCTAATAATCGAATAGCTGCGGCGTTAGCAACGGGCGTAGATCTAATTTCATTGGCATCATGCGAAACTACCATTTCTTGATTGTAACGCGTATCTACCTGAGGCTTAAAAATCTCTACTTTTTGTTTGGCAAACTGCGCTCTTTTTAGTCTTCTGATTAATTCCTCTGTTTTACCAGAGAACATAGAACCACAGATAACTTCTATCCAGCCAAATTGTTCTTTAGGGTTAACCGTATTTTCGAGAAACATTTTGTATTTTTAGACGAAAATAATACGTTTTTCGTTTTAATTAAAAGTAAAGCATTAAAATTACTAAAGATTGATGTTCTTTGAAGCTTATAAAAACATTTTTTTAGTAATACCTCAAATTAATTTAGTCGCATTTAAATACAGTATCAACAATGAAAAAAGAATTAAAGAAGAAGCTTATTAAACTGGCTACAGAAATTATTACGGCTGATGATATGTCCGAAATAACTAAGTTGTATGATGCTTCTAGAGAATTGTATGAAAAAATTGCAGTCTTAAAATTTATTGAAGAAGAATTAAACCATTTAGAAATTGATGTTTCTAAAAATGCCATTGCCGCTAAATTTGAAGAAATGGCTAATGCGGTAATGAATGAAAATAAAAAAGTGCCAGAAAGTAATCCGCATGAAGAAGATATAATGATTCCTGGCATGGATACTATAAAAGATATGGTTTCTGAAATGCCTTTTACGGAGGATGCAGAAGATGTTTTTGCCGATTTTATGGCAAAACCCGCTTTAATGAAGAACGATAAAGATTTGTTTATGCCTGTCGAAACAGCTAAAACTAACTCAACAGAAGCAAAAAAATCAATCAACGAAAATTTTCAAAAAGAATTTAAAGTCGGTTTAAATGATAAATTGGCTTTCGTGAAGCATTTGTTTAACAACAATATGGAAGATTATAACCGTGTTATTTCTCAACTAGCGACTATTAACACCGAAGAGCGTTCTGTAGCTTTTATGGTAAACATGGTAAAACCAGATTATAACAATTGGGAAGGCAAAGAAGAGTATGAACTTCGTTTTATGGAACTAATCGCTCGTAAGTTTTCTTAGTGAAACTCAATTTTGAATCCCTAACGGTCGGAAGCCTAGCTATGAATTCAACTTTTTTCTCTGAGAAACTCTGAGAAACTCTGAGGAACTTTGTAAAACAGATTTATGAGAGTTGAATTACACAAAGAGATTCTCTTAAAACACAACCTAGACACAAATAAAATGATAATTTTGTAAGAAGTAAATTTATATACTTCATATAAAATGGGTAAATTATACATTGTTCCGACACCAATAGGCAATCTTGAAGATATTACGCTTAGAGCTATTCGTATTTTAAAAGAAGCCGATTTAATTTTAGCAGAAGATACTAGAACCAGTGGCAAGCTTTTACAACATTTAGAGGTGACTACACACATGCAAAGTCACCATATGCACAACGAGCATAAAACAATAGATAACATTATAAAAAGACTTCTTGCAGGCGAAACTATTGCTTTAATTTCCGATGCAGGAACACCCGCGATTTCTGATCCAGGTTTTTTATTAACCCGGGCTTGTGTTGAAAATAATATAGAAGTAGATTGTTTGCCAGGCGCAACCGCTTTTGTACCCGCTTTGGTCAATAGTGGTTTGCCTAATGATAAGTTTGTTTTTGAAGGCTTTTTGCCTGTAAAAAAAGGGCGACAAACCCGATTACTTTTCTTAGCCGAGGAAACCAGAACCATTATTTTTTATGAATCGCCACATAAGCTACTAAAGACTTTAGCCAATTTTGTGGAGTATTTCGGAGCGGATAGACAAGTTTCTGTTTCTCGTGAATTAACTAAATTGTACGAAGAAACCATTAGAGGCACTGCCACCGAAGTACTAAAACATTACACCGAAAAGCCTCCAAAAGGGGAAATTGTTATTATTGTAGCAGGTAAAAAGTAGATTTTTGTTATTTACAATAACAAATTAAACCCCTTTTTGTTATGGTGAATAACAATTTCAAAATAACTTAAATACCAATCAAAAAATGACACTACACGATTTTAAAAACAAATTACAGCAAACACCTGAAAAAATAGAATTTTCGGAAACCATAGCAGTTATTGAAGCCAATTACAACTTTACACCAACAGCTTTTACCAATGGAACACAACAAAATGCTGCGGGAGAAAATTCAGGTTCTTGTAAAGTGTTTTCTTTTGCCTTGGAACAAGGACTTTCCAAAGAACAGACCTTAGCTTGTTTTGGGGAGTATTATTTTAGGGATGTAGTACAGAATCCAAACGCAACTGACCATCAAAATATTCGTAATTTTATAAAAACAGGTTTTGAAGGCTTAAAGTTTGATGGCATGGCGTTAACAGAAAAATAATGAAAGTCTACAATACATTTTATAAATTGCTGATCGTATTTATACTTTTTGTAACAGCTACTTCTTGTAAGGATGAAGTTAAAGAAATAGTAACTAAAAAAAGTACTATTTTACCGAATGGCATGCACATAACCATTGAAAAAACCGACATAGAAACAACTTCTATTGGTATTTTTACGAGTACTAATTATAGCCGTTCCCACAGTTTTAAATATAAGGCGAATGTAGATGAAGGCGATATAACCTGGGATTTTGGTGTAGGAGTACCAAAGCACTTTCTTTTTTGTGATGAAGAGGTTTACATTCATTATTTGAACGAAACAAGCTATGTTGAAGAAGTTAAAGATTCTTTAAATGCGAGTATAGAAGAAAAGCGATTCCATAAAATTCAAAATTTTTATCAGAAACACATAGACGAACGCTACTTTTTTAAATTATTTGGAGA
>JANQTG010000145.1 GCA_030731855.1 Cellulophaga sp.
TCTAGCGATGAACGTATTGAAACCGAAGTTACGCTAAGAGGGAAATTAAATTTAAACCAAGCAAACCCCCATGATGGAACAATTGTTTCGATTAAAAAAGTTGAACACCTTAGTATCGACGGTCAAGAATTCACCAAAGCTACCTTGCTACTAAAACCAGTAAGCGCCACTTTTTGGATATCAAACTAAAACAAATATGAATATGTTGAACAGAACACTATTAGTATCGATTGCTATTTTTTGCTTGTTCAGTTGTAAAGAAGAAGTAAAGAAAGAAACACAAAAAACAAACAAAAAGCCTAACATCGTTTATATCTTAACAGATCAGTGGCGTGGAGACGCTTTGGGTTACGCTGGCGACCCGAATGTAAAAACGCCCAACTTAGATCAATTTGCCAAAGAATCTGTCAATTTCACCAATGCAATATCCGTTACCCCAGTTTGTACGCCGCACCGTGCTGCGCTGCTTACTGGAAAATTCCCAACCACTACAGGGATGTTCTTAAACGACCTTCAATTGCCCGCAGAAGAATTGACCATGGCAGAAATTTTTAAAGAAGCTGGCTATAAAACGGCATTCTGGGGAAAATGGCATTTAGATGGGCAAGGCCGTTCAACTTACATTCCAGAGGAGAGAAGACAAGGTTTTGAGTATTGGAAAGGCTTGGAGTGCTCGCATAATTTTAATAAAATGCCTTTTTACGATAATAATGATACGATTTTAAAGCATTGGCCAGAATATTCGCCTTTCGCGATTACTAAAGATGCCAATCAATACTTAGCAGATAATGCTGCCGAAGAACAACCATTTTTTTTATTGATATCCTTAGGAACGCCGCACTATCCGCACGATACTGCGCCCCAAAAATATAAGGATCTGTATCCGCCCGAAGAACTTACGCTTGCTCCTAATATAACTCAGGAATTTGAAGAACGGGTGCGACAAGAGTTACAAGGTTATTATGCCCATGCTACAGCTACGGATGAAGCGATTGGTACCGTATTAAATAGATTGAAAGAACTAAAATTAATGGAAAATACTATTGTGGTGTTTTCCGCAGACCATGGAGAAATGATGGGTGCACATGGTGTAAAACCTTTTGTGAAACAATTGGCTTGGGATGAAGCCTTACGAGTACCTTTTTTAATTCGATACCCAGATATCGGCAAAAACCAAGGATCGGCTGTCAATGCGCCGATTAATACTCCAGATATTTTGCCCTCACTTTTAGGTTTAACCGAAATTCAAATTCCTGATGGAATAGAGGGGGAAAATCTCACTAATTTAATAAAGAATCCTGATTCTAATTATGATAGAGCGGCGCTTGCCATGAATATAGCTCCTTTTGGTGCTAATTTTAAAGATCCTGCTTACAGGGCAGTAAAAACCAAACAGTACACCTATATCAAAACTACAAATGGAGCAAGTAATTTATATGACAATATAAGCGATCCGTTTCAAATGAATAATTTGGTGAATCAGGCAGCGTTTGCTGAGGTTCAAAATGAACTAGACAGCAAATTGGTTGATGCTTTGTTAAAAATAGGAGACGAATTTGAGGATCGAGATTATTATCTAAAAAAATGGAACTACACCTTAGATGAAAAGAAAAATGCTATTGATTATTGGAGTTTTGATCAGGGTAAGGGTGTAATGCAAACTCCAAATCAAAAGTAAAACACCTAATTTTTTGAAATTATGTATAGCATAAAAATACTTAAAATGTCAAAATCACAACACACAAAAGGAAAAACAGTTTATTTATGCTTGTTTTTTTTGATATCGCTCCTTGCGAATAACAGCATGGTTTGCAGCCAAGTAAAAGCACCTACTTCTGAACGAGATTTAGAACTAGGCTTTGAAAACCCACCAGATAACAACAAGCCACGTACTTGGTACCACATCAACAGTAGCAATGCTTCTAAAGAAGGTTTTACCAAAGATTTAAAAGCGATAAAGGAAGCTGGTATTGGTGGTGTATTGGTTTTTAACGTATCTATGGGATTACCAGAAGGCGATGTTGCTTACAACTCTCAAGAGCATCGAGATATTTTAACACATGCCGCCAAAGAATGTGAAAAACTAGGATTGAGTTTTGGAGTGCATAATTGTGATGGATGGACGTCTAGTGGTGGCCCTTGGGTAAAGCCGGAGCACGCTATGAAAGTGGTCGTGAATAGTGAAGTCATTGTTACAGGAGGTAAATCCGTACAAGTAAAATTACCACAACCTCCTGCACGATACGATTATTATAACGACATTGCTGTGGTAGCGTATCCGTCTTTGGAAACCGAATTGATGGACGCCCAAGTACAACCTATTATTACGGCTTCCAATCCAAACATCGACCTTACATTAGCTACCGATAAGCAAACTGCAACTTATGCCAATTTAAAGGCAAAAGACTGGATGCAATACGATTTTGGAAAACCATATACCATTCGATCAATGTCTGTTTTTATTAATAAACGTAAGGGTAAATTAACCTTGTTGAAATCGGATGATGGCATTAATTTTTCAGTAGCTCATGAACCCAATGAGGAGCGTATTGGAAAAGATGAATGTTATTTTTCAGAACATTTTAACCCTATTACGGCGCGTTATTTTAGAATTGTAACCGATTTAGATGCTGGTTTTTATGAAATGAATTTGTCGGCAAATCATACCTTGGGTAACCAATTAGAATTTACGTCGTATAGAAAAAATAGAAGACCAATTGGAAACCCAGATACCGCTAGCTATATCAAAAAAAGTGAAATAATTGATTTAACCAATCAAATGGACGCTAATGGTGTATTAAAAACAACCTTACCAAAAGGGAATTGGACCATTTTACGTTTTGGATTTACCGCTTCCGGTGCTACCAATGAGCCTGCCTCCGAAGCGGGAACTGGACTAGAAATAGATAAATTTAGTAAAGAAGCACTAAAAATTCATTACGATGCTTTCGTAGGTAAATTAGTAAAACAAGCGAAAATTGATGCGCCCAATGCCTTGCAATATGTGGAGATTGACAGTTATGAAGTGGGGCCGCAAAACTGGACGGATGATATGGAGCAAATATTCCAAAAGCGGTTTGGTTATGACTTTGTTCCCTTTTTACCCTTATATGCAGGAAAATATATAGAAAATAATGAAACCATTGAAGGCGTTTTTTGGGATATGAAACAATTGGTTAGCGACTTAATGGTTACTAATTATTTCGATTATTTTACAGAGTTGTGTCATGAAGATGGTTTACTATCCTACATAGAACCTTACGGTTTTGTGGGCCCCTTTAATAGCTTAGACGCTGGACGCAGTGCCGATATTCCTATGGGCGAATTTTGGTTGGGTAAAGACAACAATCATAAACGTGCAGCGGTGTCTTCCGGACATATTTACGGTAAAAATGTAATTTCTGCTGAAGCTTTTACAAGTACCGCATTAAATTGGAGTTTTCATCCCGCCTTAGCTAAAGAAAAAGGCGATTATGAATGGACCAATGGGATCAATGAATATATGTTTCACCGTTTTGCGCATCAATCGAACACTCACGTAAAACCAGGCATGAGTATGAGTTTTGTAGGATCTCACATAGACCGTACCCAAACCTGGTGGGAAAATGCAGGTCCTGAGTGGTTCAACTACTTAGCAAGAGGATCCTATTTATTGCGCCAAGGGAATCCTGTGGTAGATGTATTAGTTTTCGTGGGTGATAGAGCCCCTAGTCACGTTATTCATGCTGCTCAAATGCGTCCCAAATTACCAGCAGCTTATAAGTATGATTGTGTTAATGCGGATGTTATTATAAATGGTTTATCTGTAGAAAATGGTAAATTAAAATTACCAAATGGCATTACCTACAACGCTTTGGTTTTACAACGAAGCGATGTAATGAATTTAGAAACGCTTAAAGGTATTGCTAAATTAGCCGAACAAGGGGCTATAATTATTGGCGAAAAACCGATCACTTTAGGCGGGTACAATCATAGCCAAAAAGATAGGGATGACTTTAAAGGCTTAGTGAATGCCATTTGGAAAAAACCAAAGGTATATGGTTCTATAGATTGGGACAGCATTTTTAAAGAAAACAATATTCAAAAAGATTTGATCGTAGAAGGACAACCTGATTTTAATTTTTATCACAGACGTTCAGATACCGAAGATATTTATTTTGTGTATAATCACAACCAAACAGAACCGGAAACACTTCAATGTAGTTTTTTAGTAGATGGTAAACTACCAGAATTATGGAATTCTGAAACAGGAGAAATTACAAAACTTGCCGAATATACCCACGAAAACGGTCGCACAAATGTTGCTATTCCATTGAAACCACAAGAATCTGTATTTGTAGTGTTTAAAGAAGCATCCGCCAACTATCCCAAAGTAGCGTATAAAGAGCAAAGTAACGCACCCAAACCTTTGTTTTCTGTAGATGATAAAGCTAATTTGGTAATGCAAGTACAAAAAAACGGAAACTATTCCGCAGTTATAAATAATAAAGAACCATGGAATGTAAGTGTTAAAGATCTTCCAAAGCCCATCGAAATTAAAGGAAATTGGAAAATAGATTTTAGAGAAGAAGATTTTTATAAAGCCAGCATCAATACTGATGTCTTATTTGATTGGACCACCAGCAAAGTAGAGGAAATAAAGCATTATTCTGGAACCGCCATGTATAAAATTGATTTTAAAGTTGAAAAAAACACACTTAAATCAGACCTAAAGTTTGAACTTGATTTAGGTACTGTAAATGTGATTGCCAAGGTTATTTTAAACGGAAAGGATATGGGCGTTAGTTGGATAGCCCCTTATACTTTGGACGTAACTTCCGCTTTAAAAGAAGGAACAAATTCCTTAGAAATTCAACTTACCAACCAATGGACCAATCGTTTAATTGGTGATGAAAAATTACCAAACCAAACCGGTTATGATATTAGAAGAGGACAACCTGGTTTTGGAGACGAAAACTTTAGAGGGGACGATATTAAAATGCCAGAATGGTTTAGAAATAACGAACCACTGCCCGAAGGTCCAAGAAAAACCTTTAGCGCTTATGGATTTCAAAAAGCAACCGATCCTTTACTCCCTTCTGGACTGATTGGCCCCGTTAAAATAGTGGCCTCTAAAATAATAACTAAATAATCTATAAAATGAAAAAGTATTTTTTTCTCATTAGTGCCATTTTATTTTTAAGCAAAGCTTATACGCAAACGCAAAAAGAATTAAAAAAACCTAATGTAGTGTTTGTCTTAACCGATCAATGGAGAGCACAAGATATAGGGTTTGCAGGGAACGATCAAGTAATAACCCCTGCAATTGATGCGTTGTCCAAAGAGTCCGTAGTATTTAAAAATGCCATTTCCAACGTACCGGTTTGTGGTCCCGCACGTGCCTCACTAATTACAGGTAAATACCCATTAAGCCATGGTATATTTTATAATGACAAACCTTTAAAAGCAGAAGAAAATTGTATTGCAGAGGTCTATAAAGAAAATGGCTATGCCACAGGTTATATTGGTAAATGGCATATTAATGGACATGAACCTGGAGTGAGTATAAGTGAGGGTCGTAATAAGCCAGTTCCTGCTGATCGCCGTCAAGGTTTCGACTATTGGAAAGTGCATGAATGCACCCACAATTATAATAATTCAGTTTATTTTGATGAAAATAATGTGAAGCATCAATGGGAAGGTTATGATGCTATTGCGCAAACAAAAGATGCTAAAAAATACATGCAAGAGCATGCGGAAAAGCCTTTTGTGTTGTTTTTGTCTTATGGCCCACCACATGCACCGTACAATTCGGCACCTCAAAAGTATAAGGATATGTATAAGGACATGGATATAAAATTACGTCCAAACGTTCCCGCAGAAAGTGCAGAAGTAGCTAAAAATGAGTTAAGAGGCTACTATGCCCACATGACGGCTCTTGACGATTGCATTGCAGAGCTTCAAGCCGAAATAAAAAAATTAGGCTTAGAAGAAAATACCATTTTCGTTTTTACATCAGATCATGGCGATATGATACGCTCTCATGCGGAAATAAAAAAGCAAAAACCTTGGGAAGAGTCTATCAATGTTCCCTTTATTTTAAAATATCCAGCAAAACTTAAAGCTGGTGCGCAGTTAACAAAAGTGTTTTCCTATCCCGATATTATGCCCACACTATTGGGCTTGTCTAATTTGCCTATTCCAGCATCTGTAGAAGGAACGGATTATACAGGTCAATTACTTGGAACAGAGGATTTAAAAATTGAGGGAGCATTAATTATGTGTCCTGTTCCTTTTCATCAATGGAACTATAAAAGAGGAGGAAGAGAATATAGAGGCATTCGAACCGAAACCCATACCTACGCTAAGGATCTTAACGGCCCATGGTTATTATATGATAATGTAAAAGATCCTTATCAATTAAATAATTTAGTAGGTAACAAACAGTATCAATCTTTACAAGACGAGCTAGAGCAGAAACTTCAAAAAATGCTAGATGCCCGGGGAGATCAATTTTTAGAGGGAGCCGAATATATGAAAGCTTGGAATTATTCTTGGGATAATAATGACAGTATGAAAATACAGCATTAATGCATAATTTCGTTACAAATTGAACCTTAAATTTTACCTCTAAAAACAGGAATGCCATGAAAAATATTCGAAGCTTATTTGTAGCCCTTTTTTTAATACTAACGGGTTGCAGCCAAGAATTAAATACCGTCGTAGTCTTAGAATCAGGTTTTGAAAACCCTCCAAACGAGTCTAAAGCCAGAACTTGGTGGCATTGGATTAGTGGAAACGTATCTAAATCTGGAATTACAAAAGATTTGGAAGCCATGAAAAGAGTAGGCATCCAAGAAGCGCAATTGTTCAATGTGCAACTAGAATTTCCTTCGGGTTCTATTGATTATTTAAGTGAGGAATGGCTAGATTTATTTCACTTTGCAGCCACGGAAGCCAAACGTTTGGGTTTAGAATTAGCTTTTCATAACAGCGCCGGTTGGTCTTCCAGCGGAGGGCCATGGGTTACCCCCGAAAATGCTATGCAAACTTTAGTTTTTAGTGAAGTAATTGTACCAGGAAATCAAACTTATAAAAGCCAATTGCCACAACCTGAAACCAAATTAAACTACTATAAAGATATTGCTCTTTTGGCATTCCCAAAACCTCAAATTGCAGTTAAGCTAGATGGTTTGGATTATAAAAACTTATCTGACCGCATTCGCAATCATTTGTTACCAGATACAAAAGAAATTGTAGAAGGAGCTATCATTAAAAAAGAAACTATAATTGATTTAACTTCAAAATTATCCGAAGATGGCTACTTGGAATGGGAGGTGCCTAAGGGTGAATGGGTTATTTTAAGAGTAGGACATACGCCTGTCGGCAAAAAAAATCATCCGGCTCCAGCCAGTGGAACGGGTTTAGAGGTAGATAAAATGAGTAAAACCGCCGTAGATGCCTATTGGGCAGGCGGAATACAACCTATAATTAACAAACTAGGAGATTTAATAGGAGAAACGGTAACAAATTGTTTAATAGATAGTTACGAGGTAGGAGCCACAAACTGGACCGCAGATTTTGATAAAAGTTTTAAAGACTTAAGAGGATATGGTTTAACTAGCTATCTACCAAGCTTAGCAGGTTATTACGTAGAAAGTGGGGAAGTTTCCGAACGTTTTTTGTGGGATTTTAGACGCACCATTGGCGATTTAATGGCCGAGAATTACTACGCCCATTTTGGAGAGTTATGTCATAAAAATAACCTGAAATTTTCGGTAGAACCCTATTGGGGCCCTTTCGATAATATGCAGGTAGGCGCCACTGGTGATATTGTAATGTGCGAATTTTGGAGTGGTGGATATCCGTTTTTTGATTCGCCAAAATTCGTTTCTTCCATTGCACATTTAAACGGAAGTTCCATAATTGGTGCAGAGTCTTTTACAGGTGTTGGAGGTTGGGACGACCATCCAGCGCAACTAAAATCCATTGGCGATAGAGCTTGGGCGGAGGGCATTACACGTTTTATTTTTCATACTTATGTACACCAACCTTGGGAGGTAGCCCCAGGTTTGGCGTTGAGCTATCACGGAACAGATTTTAACCGATTAAACACTTGGTGGGATCAAGGTAAAGGTTTTATGGATTATATTGCTCGGTCTCAATATATGCTGCAACAAGGAAAAAATGTTGCTGATGTATTAGTATTTACAGGAGAATCATCCCCCAATACGGCTTTTTTAAAACCTGAAATTAAAGCTTTAGGATATGATTACGATTTAATTGGGGCTAATAAACTTAGTGATTTATCTGTGAAAGATGGAAAAATGTACACTTCACATACCGGACCGTACAGTGTTTTAGTGTTAACCGATACCCATTGGATGAAACCAGAAACCTTGCAAAAGGTGAACGAATTGGTACTTGCAGGGGCGAATGTTATTGGTGCCAAACCCACTAAATCACCAAGTCTTGAAAATTATCCTCAATGTGACGAACAGGTGCAAGTATTATCGGAAAATTTGTGGAAACAAGGTTTAGTAAAAGATGTTTCGATTCAAGATTTCTTGGAAGATACTGAGCAACCAGCAGATTTTAGTATTGAGAAGGGCGATCCAACCGATATTAGCTTTATCCATAGACAAACCAAAGAAGCCGATATTTATTTTATTGCCAATGCTAAAAAGGAAAGTCGAGATATTGTTGGACGTTTTAGAGTATCAGGAAAACAACCCGAATTATGGCAAGCAGAAACGGGCTTTAAAAAAGACCTTGTGGTTTTTACGTCTAATAACGATGGTACGACCAGTGTTCCTATTCGTTTAGGAATGGAAGAAGCCCTATTTATGGTATTCAAAAAACCTATAAATACTACCTATTTAAAGGAGGCAAAACAGCAACTAGAACAACCAAATTCGGAACCATTATCAAACTTAAAAATTATTAAAGCGGAGTATGGTACCTTTTTACAAGAAGGTCTTTTAGATATTACAGATTTAGTTCAAAACGAAGTAAAAGGCAATCAGCTAAATTTTAATATGTCTAGACAGTTTTGCGATTGTGACCCTGCAATGGGCTATGTAAAAGAATTTAGGATGGAATACCAAATAGGGGATAAAACCATGTTTAAGACTGTACTAGAAAAAGAACAAGTACAGATTGATGCAGGCAATAAAGAGCTAAAAGTTATTCGTGCCCTGTTCGGAAAGTTTAAACCAGAAACCAAGGGCGTGCCTAAATTTTATCCTTTTGAAGAGGTTACCGAAAGTATAAAAAATAAAGTGGCATCAGGCACTTTTGATATGGTGGTTGAGGATGCTTTGTTCGCATATAAAAGCATGAATGGAAATAAAAAATCATTAAAAATTGAATTTTCTACAGATGGTGAAATACGTACAGTTTCTGTGCCAGCAGGCCAAGTTTTAAAATTATCAAAAGATAAAACGAAGCCAGATTTAGTGTATATTGATGAAACTATGCATTGGATAACCCCCTATGCTGGCGAAATAACGTACACCACAAATTCTAATGAAATTAAAAATATTGAGGTAAAATCCATTCCTAAACCAATAGAATTATCAGGAACATGGGAAGTGTCATTTCCACCAAACTTAGGAGCTCCGCAAAAGGCGACCTTTGACAGATTAATATCGTGGACGGATACCGATGAAGAAGGCATTCAGCATTTTTCAGGAACGGCGTCCTATAAAAAAGAGTTTGAATTAACGGACGAATATTTAAATGCTGATAAGCGTTTAGAATTAGACTTAGGAAGCGTTGCAGTTATGGCGGAAGTAATCATAAACGGCAAAAATGCAGGTATTTTATGGAAAGCACCTTTTAGAATGGATATCAGTGAGCTTGTAAAAAAAGGTACAAACCAGTTAGAAGTAAAAATCACCAACCTTTGGCCAAACCGCTTGGTAGGCGACGAAAAATTACCCCAAGACGTAGAGCGCATGGGTGGTAAAACCAAAGTCATACCAGAATGGTTACTGAATAACACCGCACGTAATTCAGGGCGTATAACCTATTCTTCGTGGAAACATTATACTAAAGATGCCGAGTTGCTCACTTCTGGTTTATTAGGTCCTGTTCAAATTAGAGCTTTTAAAATAATTAGTATCAAAAACAATGATTAGAAAACAATTAGTAGTTAAAATATGTTTGTGTCTAATCATTATTGGATGTAAATCCAATAAAAAGGATTTGTCTAGTAATGAAAAAGGAGCAGAATTAGTTGATTATTTTGCTGATAACGGTTTTGGTAATGCAGTTGCTCTTGTTCAGCATCCTTCAGGAGTATATCATAAAGGAGTAACTTATGTAGCGTATCAAGGACCGCTTGAGGATCCTTATGTGGCCTCTTATAATCATGAGACGAAAGAATGGAAAGGACCGTTTAAAGCTGGTGTGAGTGAAATGGGTAAAGACCCCAATCGAAATAATAAAATAGATAATCATGGAAAGCCAGCTATTCTTATAGATGATGAAGGCTATATTCATATTGCATTTGGGGGGCACGGTGGCACCCAAGAGCATGGAGAGAACGCCTTAGGAAATTATCATTATGGTAAGAATATGCATGCGGTTTCAAAGAAACCCTTAGATATTTCTAGTTGGAAAACACTAGATAATGTTTCGCCCTTCGGTACCTACAGTCAGTTTTTAAAAATGGATAACGGCGATATGTATTTGTTTTATCGCCATGGTGCCCATAGAAGTAATTGGGTATATCAAAAATCAACAGATAACGGTGTTACTTTTGATGCGCCAGTTTCATTTTTGAAACATAAACGAAGAACAAATATGGAAGCCGAAGATTCATGGTATCCATGGGTGAGTAAAGGTAATGGTGATGCAATTATTGTAGCATTCGATTACCATATTTGTAGAGATAATAACAATGCTCAAGACGCACGCGGGCACATACCAGAAAGACATAATGTGTACTATATGGTTTTTGATACAAATACCGGACAATGGAAAAATGTTAAAAATGAACCTTTAGAAATGCCTTTAACCAAAGAAATGGCGGACGAAAAAACTTTGATCATGAATACAGGAACGGATTGGACGTTTCAAGCGGTCACCGATATAGATCCAAATGGAAACCCACATGTTGGTGTACTCGTTGGTTCAGATATAGGCGAAAAAAGGAGCGCTCCAAAACGTATGAAACATTTTAGATGGGATGGAAAAGAGTGGTTACAAAGCGAGAATTCAGGATTGCCCATAGGTAATGGTGATGTTGAAGTAACCTCTGCTAATGACGTGAATATTTACATGGAAAGTAAAGGGGAAGATGGGGTTGCCGAAGTAGTTAGATGGGATAGCGCTGATGCTGGAGAAACTTTTAAGAAAGGACATATTTTTCTAAGTAATAAAAACACACGGTTTATTATATCTTCTTTAATTGAAAACGCGCATCCTGACGCTAGATTTATTGTGGCAGAAAAATATGATGAAACAGATTATAGATTAATGTATCTTCTGGGGGACAAGGGACCCATTAAACGCCCCAAAAAAGAAGAGGAAATTAAATAAAAAACTATCCGATGGGTTATTGAATGACACCAAATACCCTTTAGAGTGCACCCTATTTTCTTCTTGAAAATATAAGCATAAAAACGATAATTTATGAATAGCAACATTGTTGTACCCGTAAAAATTAATGTTTTCATCATAATAGATTTAAAATAAAACGATGCCTATTCTTACTAGAGAAACCGCCAATTTAAAAGTCAAATTACCCATAAAAATGGTGCAATTTGGAGAAGGTAATTTTTTAAGAGCGTTTATTGGGTATGCCTTCCAGGAGTTAAACAAAGCCACAGATGTTAAGGTCGGTATTGCCGTGGTACAACCTATTGAAAGAGGGATGATAGACCTGATAAACAAGCAAGATGGTCTATACACGCTTTTTATGAAAGGGGTAAAAAAAGGCAAAGAAATTCAAGAAATTGAATTGATTAAAAATATTGTTAAAGGCATCAATCCGTATTCAAATTTTAATGATTTTATCGGTTTAGCAAAAGAAGAAGACTTAGAATTCATCATTTCAAACACCACAGAAGCTGGTATTGCTTATGACGAGAATGATACATTATCTATGCAACCACCTAATTCGTTTCCTGCAAAACTTACGGTACTTTTATATGAAAGGTATAAGTATTTTAAAGGCGATTTGGCTAAAGGCTTAACAATAATTCCTTGTGAATTAATTAATTATAATGCAAAAACCTTAAAGGAAATCATTTTACAATATACTGACGATTGGAAGCTAGAATCCGCATTTAACACTTGGCTTTTAGAAAGTTGTTCGTTTCATAATACCTTGGTAGATAGAATTGTACCTGGCTATCCCAATCACGATATGGACCAATACCATACACAGCTTCCCTATAAAGACCATTTAATCGTTACGGCAGAATCTTTTTTACTTTGGGTGATTGAAGGTGGAGATGCTTTAAAAGCAAAATTGCCCTTTGATAAAACTCATTTAGATGTAAAAATTGTTGATGATTTGCAACCTTATCGTACTAGAAAAGTACGTATTTTAAATGGAGCTCATACTGCCATGGTACCTTTATCTTTGTTGTATGGAAATACCACCGTAAAGCAAACTATAGATCATAAATTTACGGGTGAAGTCATTCATAAAGCAGTTTTTGAGGAGATTATTGATACGCTAGAAATGGATAAAACAAGCTTAAATAACTTTGCTGATGAGGTTTTCGATCGATTTAGAAATCCGTTTATCGTGCATAATTTGTCTAGCATCGCATTAAATTCCATTTCTAAATTTAAGGTTAGGGTTTTACCAAGTTTGTTGCAATATGTAAAAAAGAACAACAAATTGCCATTAAATTTAACCTTTGCCTTTGCCTGTTTAATTCGTTTTTATAAAGGTGTTTGGAAGGGCGAAACACTGCCTGTACAAGATAGTGATGCTATAATTGCTGATTTTTCAAAAATATGGGTGAGCAATAATTATACAGAAATTGCAAATACGGTGTTAAGTTCAGCGGATTATTGGGGCGAAGATTTAACTAAAGTTGAAAATTTATCGGCTGCCATCATTTTAGCCTTAAAAGAAATGGATGAAAATGGTATTGAAAAGGGATATAGTAATTATGCAAATCAACACTATGCTTAAATGATGAAGGATACACTCATAAAAATGAATACATCTGATAATGTGGCTGTCGCTTTAATAAATTTAAAAGCTGGAGACACTATTTTTTGCGATGGTTCTGAAATTAAAATCCTGACCGATACCAAAGCAAAACACAAAGTTGCCTTAAAGAATTTTAAGTCTGGAGACCACATAATCATGTATGGGATTTTGGTGGGTGCTGCTACTGCAAACATCGAAAAAGGCACTGTGTTAACTACCGAAAATGTAAAACACCAAAGTAAAAAAGTATCAGGTAAAACAGAAACTTTGGGTTGGCAAGCACCTAATGTTGAGAAATGGAAACACAAAACGTTTTTGGGCTATCATAGAACCGATGGACAAGTGGGTACAGACAATGTTTGGCTGTTTTTTCCGCTTGTGTTTTGTGAAAATAGAAATATAGAAATACTCAAAGATATTTTTGAAAAAGAGTTGTTACAGCAGGAGGAAAGTCCGCATCAATTATTGCTAAGGTCTTTAGTACAAGGTGAATCTGCTAAAACAGAAAAAAATAGGTCTAGCACTAAAGTTTTAAACAATATAGATGTAAAATTTATTACCCATGCTGGCGGTTGTGGTGGTATTCGGCAAGATTCAGAA
The DNA here is from genome assembly GCA_030731855.1 of Cellulophaga sp. Classification (GTDB taxonomy): domain Bacteria; phylum Bacteroidota; class Bacteroidia; order Flavobacteriales; family Flavobacteriaceae; genus Cellulophaga. The sequence goes on from JANQTG010000145.1 coordinate 13,760, forward strand.
AGTTTGGCTAAATTATTGGCAGGTTATATAAATAATCCCAATGTGGCAGGTGCCACAGTATTAAGTTTAGGCTGTCAGAATTTGCAGATAGACCTTCTTAAAAACGCCATCGCAAGCATCAATCCAAATTTAGATAAGCCTGTTTTAATTTTTGAACAGCAACAAATGGGTACTATAGACCAAATGCTGTCAACGGTTATAAAAGAAAGTTTTACAGCAATTAAAAAGGCAAATGCTATTGAGCGTAAACCAGCACCATTATCTAAATTAAAAATTGGATTAGAGTGCGGGGGTTCCGATGGGTTTTCTGGTATTTCTGCAAATCCTACTTTGGGTATGGTTTCAGATATGATAGTGGCTTTAAACGGCACCGCTGTTTTAGCTGAATTTCCAGAGCTTTGTGGCGTGGAACAAGAATTGGTTAACCGATGTGTGCAGGATAAAGACATCGAAAAATTTTTAGAGCTCATGCAAGCTTTTGAAAAATCGGTGGTAAATGCGGGTTCTGGTTTTGATATGAACCCTTCTCCAGGAAACATAAAGGACGGTTTAATTACAGATGCCATGAAATCTGCAGGTGCTGCTAAAAAAGGCGGCACATCGCCCATTGAAGCGGTTTTAGATTATGGCGAATATCTTTCCAAATCTGGTTTAAACTTATTGTGTACTCCGGGTAATGATGTAGAAAGTACCACAGCTTTGGTGGGTGCTGGTGCCAACATGGTCTTGTTTACTACGGGTTTAGGCACACCAACAGGAAACCCAATTGCACCTATTGTTAAGGTTTCTTCCAATACAGAATTGGCTCAAAAAATGCCCGATATTATTGATATGGATACAGGAGCTGTTATTCGTGGCGAAAAAACAATATATGAAATGGCATCGGAAATGCTCGATTTTATCATCGATGTGGCCAGTGGTAAAACCATTACTAAGGCTAAATTGTTAGGACAAAATGATTTTATTCCTTGGAAAAGAGGCGTGTCCTTGTAGCATAGTGTAAATTTTAAAAAGAGAATATAAATACTGATGTGTTATCATATGAAATCAACCTTTTTAGCAATCTTAGTTACCTTTTTTGCGCTGAATAGCCATGCTCAGACCAAAACATACTTATCGGGGACTTATGCGGATACTGCTGTAGATTGGGATTTTAAAATTTCCGAAGGAAGAAATAGTGGACACTGGACCACCATTCCTGTGCCGTCAAACTGGGAAACCAAAGGTTTTGGGTATTATACTTATGGGCAAGATCATAAAGACTATAAAACGAACCCAGAAATAGGTTTTTACAAACATCAAT
>JANQTG010000146.1 GCA_030731855.1 Cellulophaga sp.
TTCTTATCTAAAAACTCCGAATAAAATTCCAAAAGAGAACTTTCACTGTCAAGGATATCATTTAAAAGATAGGCCAACTTTATGATTACCTCCTCACCACCTTTGTCAATATTTTCATAAACAAAGTCAGATAATCTTCTGGTTTTTAACTGGAGTAACTCTGATTGAGTTTCAATATCTAAAAGCTTCGATATAATATCATACTCCAATAGCTCTGCTTTATTATTGATGAAAAATCTCAAGCTTATACTCTTACTAACTGCGACTTGAAATCCCCCAAAGTTTATAATCAATTCACCGAGTGTTAATTCGGGGTCTATTGGCTCGCTTCCCTCTAACTTTTCACGAAGTATTTCAAGAAGCTCAAGATGTCGATTAAAGACAGGATCCAGGTCTGATTGGCTCAACTTGATGTCTTTTTCTATTGCCAGTAGTGTTTTTTCAATATATTTCTGATTGTCCACATTTTCTTTGTAGTTGCCAACAGAAACAGCAATCAACACACCTATAACCACGATAGTGATTTCCTTAAAATAGTCTAAAATTGGACTTCCTTTTTTCATTGTTCTTTTTTTGCTTTATCTAAAATGAGGGAATAACTTGTATGTTTTTCATTCTTTTAATGAAAAGATACTTAAATTTAGTCAAATGAATAAAAAATTCTTTGTAATTCGTTGCTACATTTGTAGCAGTTTTTAAGTCTTACCACTAATAACTAGACCTTACTATAGGTTTTACTGTAAGTTTTAAAATTTGGAGAATTTTTTAATTGCTCCGAATAATCATTTATAAAATTATACTACAATTGTACTGATTACCTATGCTATTTTTTAATTGCATAATGTCATACCCGTAAAATACCAAGTTAAAAAACATTAAAACGCTCTACTTTCCACATAATAATCCCTATCGACTTTAAAAGTAGATACATCTCCTTTTATTTTTTGTGTTTTCCAATCTTCGGTTGGCTTTAATGTGATTTCTTTTTCGTTTAAACTAATTTTTAACGGCATATTAAAACCCTCCACTACATCTATATATCGGTAGCTAAGTTTTTTACCGTCAATTTTATATTCTAAAACAGGAATCTTAGTATTTCTTAGATATTGGTCGAATATTTTTGATAAATCGATGCCCGAAGTATCACTGATATACTTTTCTATTTGCTCGGTGGTTACCGTTTGATGGTAAAATTCTTTATTTAAACCTCTAAGTATTGTGCGCCATTTTTCATCATCGTTGATTAACTGGCGAATCGTATGTAACATATTCGCCCCTTTGTAATACATATCGCCACTGCCCTCGTTATTTACATTATATACGCCAATAATAGGTGTTTTATTAGCAATATTAGCGCGTGTACCAATAACATAATCCGCCGAAGCTTCTTTACCATAATAATAGTCTAAAAACAAATTTTCTGAATAAGCGGTAAAGCTTTCATGAATCCACATATCGGCAATATCTTTATAGGTAATATTGTTGGCAAACCATTCGTGACCCGCTTCGTGAATAATAATAAAATCGAACTTTAAGCCCCAACCTGTGCCCGATAAATCCCTACCCAAATAACCTTGCATAAACTTATTACCATAAGTAACCGAGCTTTGGTGTTCCATTCCCAAATAAGGTACTTCTACGAGCTTAAAACTATCTTCGTAAAACGGATACGGCCCGAACCAATGCTCAAAAGCTTTCATCATTTTTGGAGCATCTTTAAAATGTTCTTTGGCTACTTCTAGATGGTCTTTTAATACATAATAATCCATATCTAAAGTACCGTTTTCCCCTTGGTATTTTTCACCAAAATGCACATAATCGCCTATATTTACATTAACACCGTAATTATTTATAGGATTTTTTACCGTCCAATGATAGGTAGTGGTTGTTTCATTTTCATCAATAGCTGTTAATCTGCCGTTTGATATATTCATTAAACTTTTAGGCACGGTAGCACTAATATCCATACTTTCAACTTCGTCATACATATGATCTTTATTGGGCCACCAAACACTTGCTCCTAACCCTTGACAAGAAGTAGCGATAAAATGGTTTCCGTTTTCATCTTTTTTCCATGAAAAACCGCCATCCCAGGGGGCTCTAACAGCCTCTTTTGGATTTCCCGAATAGTGGACAATTATCTCGTTGCTATCTCCTAAAATTTGTTGTTTTTTTAAGGTTATAAAATGGGCATTACCGTCAGAATTCACTTGAAGTTCTTCACCATCTTGCGTGACTTTTTCTATTTGCAAGGGCGCTTGTAAATCTACCTGCATTACTTGATTCTGACTTAAAACTTTATAGCGAATAGTATTGCTCCCTGAAATATATTTTTTCTCTGGTTGTACTTCAATATTTAGGTGATAATACTTTAAATCCCACCAAACACGTTCTGGAGTAATACTGCCGCGTAGTGTATCTTGTCTTGTAAATTCTTGCTTGTCAGATAAAGGTCCTTGCGAAAAAACTACAGAGGATACCGTTAGACTAAAAAAAACGCTTAGCGTGATGGTAAATTTATTCATAATTCAAAAATTGGTGATTTTTTTACCTCGTAAACCTAAATCGATTATTAATGCGTGAATTGTATTTTACAAGTAAAAATTATTTTAGTAAGTAGATAACTTAAAAGAAGCCTCGCAACATCTTGTAAATATATTAAAATGAAACTCCAACTCAAAGCAGGTATACCTTTTAGTTGTGCTTATCCGTTAAGTGTGCTTAAAGTTTTCAAATCAAACACATTGTTATAGTAAACCATTGGTACATGACTACATTATTGTAATTTTGTAACAGAGTAAACGATAAATGAAAGACGAACAAGCAACCCGAATTAATAAATATTTAAGTGAAGTTGGTTATTGCTCGCGCAGAGCGGCCGATAAATTGATAGAACAAGGTAGAGTTACCGTAAATGGGGCTGTTCCTGAAATGGGTACTAAAATTACAAGTGCTGATGAAGTTCGGGTAAATGGAGAATTGGTTGGCAAGCCTAAAGATAAGTTTACCTATCTGGCTTTTAACAAACCTGTTGGGATTGTTTGTACCACGGATACTGGTGTGGAAAAAGATAATATAATCGATTTTATTAATTATCCTAAACGTATTTTCCCCATTGGGCGCTTGGATAAACCTAGTGAAGGTTTAATTTTTATGACGGACGATGGTGATATTGTCAATAAAATTTTAAGAGCTAGAAACAATCACGAGAAAGAATATATTGTTTCGGTAAACAAGCCAGTTACTTCAGATTTTTTAAGAAAAATGAGTGTTGGTGTTCCTATTTTAGATACAGTTACGAAACCGTGTAAAGTGACTAAAATAGATAAATATACCTTCAGCATTATTTTAACACAAGGCTTAAACCGTCAAATTCGTAGAATGTGCGAACATTTAGAATACCGTGTTAAGCGCCTACAACGTGTCCGAATTATGAACATTGAATTAGATGTTGAAATTGGCAAATGGCGTCATCTAACCGATACTGAGCTTAAGGAAATTAGCCGCTTGGTAGCGGATTCTGATAAAACGGT
>JANQTG010000147.1 GCA_030731855.1 Cellulophaga sp.
AATTTTTGATGATGAATCATATATCTATTTTTTTATCAGAGATAAAAATTTTTTCTACTTTCAATTTATTTAAATCTAATTATTCTTATTACATACTCAACCCTTAAAAGAATTTTAAGGTGAATTTGAAAATACCATGAGCTTTTATGTGGAGTTTGAATGCTTTTAAAAAGATGTAAAAAATGATGATTTCCATTTATAAATCCTTCTTTTGAAGTTAAATGTTGCTGCTCCAAGTATACTGTTCCTATTGTTTTCCACGATTCTCTTATAAAGGTTGAGGTTCATCTATGGTCTGTTTAATATGCTAGTATCAGCTTCTGTAGCTATTCTTTATTGATATGCTTCACGGAGTTTTTTGCGCTACAAATTGCTTATTTTTTTTGGGTGTCTATGAAATTAAAATTGCGGTTTCTTCAATCTGTTTTTTTTATCCTGATTGCCTAGGTTAACTTTTGTTATTTGGGTTGTTTTTTCGTTAACATTTCTACTTGTTTTAGCATAGGTTTCAAAGTCTCTCCGCTATATTCATTACGAAAACCGGGGCAGCGACAATGAATCCTGACTCGGTCTTGATAAATGACGCTTTATTTCCAAACGCATAGTTTTTGTCTTCTCTATGCTTAGATATGCAACAAGTGGTTTGTGCAAGGAATAGACCTTGTTTTTAGAACCTCTTTTTTTTGCCCATATTTGTGGGTATAAAGCTAATAGGTTTTGATACTTTAAATTTTACAAAAGGTTCGTTTCCAGTCCTCTGACCAATCTACCCGCCATAGTTTATACTTTTCTATCTTCCCTTCTTGCTTTTTGTATTTCTAGAATGAGGTGTAAAGCGTTGGGTTATGGAAAGTTCTTTTAGTATTTTTGTATAGGATTGCCTTTGCGGTAATTGTTCTTCTTTTGCTATTTTTGATACTTTTTTAATGATTTTTTTGTGTAGTTTGGCATCTGTTGAGAAGGTAATGTTTTTCTCCCTTACTGTGGTGTTGATGTTGACCTTGAGAACATTGGCGTCTTATCCATTGTTCCGAATACTTTCTTTTCAAATTAATTCAATGTCTTTTTTTTTGATCCTATTTTTGAAATGAACCAGTTCGCTGGATTGACAGGGTGGAGCCGCTCCCAAAGCGTATATTCCAAAAAAAGTATTGATAATAAGTATTTTCACGCCATTATTCCATTATACTTTCATCAGAAACGTTACAATATGTTTAAGCTTTAACATACCTACCCTTACAGGTATAGGATGTGATGCGCTACCTTGGTCTTTACTATATAAGGGTGACAACTTCTTCAAAAACATCCTATGGAATGTTATTTGTAGAAATAAAAAGAGGTTGATTTTGATTTAAAGGGTCTTCAATTTCTTTTTTTAGCAGACAAATAGAGTCTTTATAATAGGTCCATGGTTTGCTTTAACTATTAAGAGGACTTGGTCAGATTATACCTTGGCTGTTATCGGTATGTTATGTTAAGCTATTTTGGATCTTATATAAAAGCTTTTAGGATCTCCTGTTACTCACAGGTTTGATTGATCTATCACAAAATAGCATTTACAATACTCGAATTATTTCCCCTACCACTTTTTACTTTACACATTTTTTAGTCTAGTTCGCCTACAGTCCAGTTTCGCTTTTATTCACATACTTCTTCTGCCCAATAGAAAGATCGAATACTAAACTGCTTTATGAAAGGATTCAAAATTCATAGCAACACTACCTTAAAATACTTTTCTTTTGTTACACAATTGAAATAAAATAGTTTTAAAATTTAAAACATCACTCCGAACTATTAAAGGGCTAATCTAGCTATATGAAGCTTGAACAAACTTAAATCAAATAGGCTATATGTCTACTTCTAAAAGGTTATAATTTGTTCTTATGTTTTTCGTCCTTGTTGGTCTTTAGAAAGAATTTGAAGAACTCAATTTTATGCTTTTTAAACGGGAAAGTTGTATGTTTAAGTTTTTGAAATAGTTTTCTTAACTTATCGTACCTTTTCATGCTCCCTTAGTACATCTTCTGCGGATTTGTTAATTTTTTGTAAAAAACGATATTTTTTACCTAGCGAGTTAAATACTTTAAATTTAATATCCCATATTTCCGCGATACGATCTAGCACTAAGGTTATTTTTAGATTGTTAGTTAGCATTAATAATTTTTCATAAGAATTACAAGGCTCGTTATAAATATAAATTTCATCAATAACATACATTCTGTTTTTAAAATATTTATTTGCAAAAATTCGTTTTAATTCAAAATAGTATCCAGATATTTTACCACCTTTTTGTAAATATTCCAGAAGCCATAATGCATCCGAAAGTATTATTTTTCGATTTTTTTTACAATAAATTTTTATTTTACTCTCACCTAAATCAGCAAAGGAAACATCCTTTAAAGTAACTTGCCCTAGAAGCATAGTGGTTATTAAATATTTATTTTCTAATTCTTTAAACAATTCTTTTTTGTCTATCAGTGGAACATTATCTTTTAGACCCATGGGTAATAACAGTTCTAAAAGAGTACTGTCGAAATCATTTTCCATCTATTTCTACTTCTATTTCAGGTAAAATTATTGCAGTAGTGCTGTATTCCTACACATAATGTAATAAGTGTTTTTCAAGGGTGTTAACCTATGTTTAGATGAGATAAGTGTTATAAATTATAAAAAAAACCAACATTTTCTTACGACCTAGTAATAGACAAAACTATCCAACATAAACACTTAATAAATCGTATAGCATCGACTAATGACCCTGTTTGGTATGTAGTTTATGGCTGATCATGATGCTTATATTTTTTATTAATTAAGGGGATATTTTACTGATAACCCAAACAAATCTCAAGACACTGATAGTTTTTGAAGTAATACTGCTTCTGATGATGTTCATGATTTTTATTTTGAAAATATTGACTTGTTTACATTAGATAGGACTTATTAGATGGATAACAATATGGAATGTTTGGGAGGCTATAAAGTTTTTAAATATGATAATGACGCTTTACGGGAATAAGAAGATGCTTTTCTGTTCTATAAGAAAAGTTTAGATGCGGATAAGGAGGGTCTATGAAAAAATTCAGGTATAGCTAGTGAGAACCAAATTTTAGATAAAAATATATTTCGGAGACAACTAAATGACCGTTTTGACACTGATAAAAATGGTGTTTTGGATACTATGGATACCAACGCCAATCGAATAAGATGTTAGTACAGTAAGTTGTATCCCTAAACATACAGATGCTGATGCCAATGCGCTGCTAGATACTATATATCAATTCCCTAATCAATGCCCCGTAAATGGTTGGCTGATAAGATAGGTGTCCTACAAATACTTTTCCAAATAAGCCTGTTTAAAAAACTTACATTCAGAAAATTATAGTCTGGCCCGTAGAGCAGACGCTTTTACTTTGGAAACCTCATAAACTCTAGATGCAGAACCGATGGAGTTGGTATTAATGCGGATAATTGTTTTACTAATTTTAATCTAATTCCAATTGATTCGGATAATCTCTAAATAAGAATTACCGCTAATCATCAATCGGTATTCACCGCCCTAGTTACTTTCTCTGTGTAAACTTGATGATATCAGTGTTGTTTATTAGTCATTACTGAGTTTTAATCCATACGCTAAGTTATTTCAGGATATTACCCCTCGCTTTTCTTTATGTTTCAAACGTTCCAACCATAATTTTATAGTGGTGTTTTTATGCTATGGGAAACCATATAGGTAATCCGATGGAAGGTAAGTCATACAAACACTTATTAAGATATAAACCCTTTTAAAAGAGCTTTTGGGCCATTTATGCAATTATTCCCATGGGTTGATTTTAAAGGCTATAATTTTAACTATTCAAATGTGCAAAAAAGCAATGATAATATGAAAAAAATAGGTTTTTTACTCGTCCTTTATTTGGTTTCTTTTAATACAAATAGTCAGTCTGAGAGCAGTGAAAAAGAACTACTAATTACTTTTTATAATGCCACAAATGGCGACTCTTGGAAAGATAAATGGCATCTTGAAGAGCCGATGGAAAATTGGAAAGGAGTTAGCTTAGAAAATGGTCATGTAGTTCGTCTAGCGCTACCTCAAAACAATTTGACTGGATATTTACCAGCAGCAATATTTCAATTAAAGAAATTGAGAGAGTTAAATTTATTTTTCAATAGAATCGGAGGAGAGTTGCCAAAAAATATAGGGGATGCTCAGCAATTACAAAGTATTGATATTACCCTGAATATGTTTACAGGGAATATCCCAAATGGCCTATCAGAATTAAAAAATCTTCAAATATTAAGTTTTGGTATGAATCAATTTCAGGGAGTTCTACCAAAAAAAATAGGGCATTTAAAAAAATTAGAAGTGCTAGATGTAAATAGTAATTATTTAAAGGGTAAAATTGCCTGCATAAAGTGGAATACTATGAATTTAAAAACTATTAATCTAGCGGATAATTATTTTGAAGGCCTCCTGCCCAAGCAATTGGGCGAACTGAAAAAATTAGAACAGCTCAACGTATTTAAAAACAATTTTACAGGCAATATCCCTAAAGAAATTTTTAAGCTTGAAAAATTACGTATGTTAAACCTTGCATACAATGCATTTGAAGGGGTCATTCCATTTGAACTTTTAGCTATGAAAAACTTAAATGTGTTACTTCTTAATAGCAACAAGTTTAGCAATGTTAAACAATTTAATGAATTGGATCATTCTCGCATAGTAGAGTTTGAAGTAAAGTAAACAGCGATTAAAAAAAAATATACAAGAGCCAACCATTACAAACCTTGATAAGGACAAAAAAGTAGCTCGTTTTTTCCATCGCCTCCAACGAAAGCTATAAAAATAGCAAAGGCGAAAAAGTTCAAAATACAGATTGGCATACCCTGGTAGCTTGGGGTAAAATTGCCGATATCATCGAAAAATTTGTTAGCAAAGGAAAAGAGTTAGGCCTAACAAGAAAACTCAGAACTCGAAAATATACCACTGATGATGGAACTGATCGCTATGCTCACTTTCGTCCGCCGCAAGTGACTCACTTTGCCCGCCCTATCCAAGGCAGCATTAACACTAATTTTTAATAGTCATCTTTTATCAACGAGAGGACCTAGAACGCATTTGGACTTCGCAAGAACGAAATAAAACAAGTAATAGTTGTTTGGATGGATATAAATCCTGCGTATTTTACATGAAAGCATTTAAGTCTATAACTTAAAGAGGTCCTTCGCTGCTTTTAAGAATTGCGAAGTTTGGTTTAAACAGTTTACCGCTACCCAAAAAATATACGCCCTGAATTCAATGCATATACGTTATAAAGAAAAACAACAAAATGACAATTAAGAACTGTAGCACTAGCCTAAATCAGTTCCTTATGAGTTATAAAAAAAATGCCATATTGAAAAACGGAATTGGACAATGTGTTGGTATTGCAACAGTCTTATATTGGTTATTTTAAATGAATATGTTCCAGTCCTTCCTATTTATTGATGGCTTTTCTAAGACCTGATTGCGGTAAGCAAACTAAGCGATATAACCAACCAATGATGTGTAATTTAGATCGACTTGGGACACAGAATGAACATCGCCAAAACAGAATATTAAAATATCAGTGCTACATAAAAACGTTTTTATGAAAATCACGTTTGAACAACCCAACATCAAAACAAATGATCATACTAATAAAACACCTTATTCTTTTACTTTATAAATGCATTTTTTAACAGTAGTACTTCTTCTAGGTACTTATTTAGCACATTGGTTTCAATAGGCTTTATTAAATAACCAACCACTTTTGATCTCTTTTTATTAGTATCGCAACGTTCTGACTGCGCCGTAGTAGTTATAATATATGGCATTGTATTTATATTTCTATCCATATATCCAGAAGCAATAGCATACGGAGTTTCTAGATTAAATAATACCACATCTACTTCGGATTTAGTAATATAAGCTAGACCATCATAAGCATTTTGGAAAATTTTAACCGTTTCAATATTAGGGTTATTTTTTAGTTGGTTGCTAAGAGAAATAGCATCACATTTTTTACAATCGATAATGACACTATGAAGTTTCGTATTCATATTTGCAAGTATAATTAACTCTAGAATCTTATTAAGATGCTCAGTTTATTTTCCATAAAGTCAAGAGGTAGTTAAACTTTAAGTAATGCTGAATTTAAATTTAATATGGACTTTTTTGCTCATACCTATAACGCTTAAGATGAATAAAAATTAATGACAAAAGTAAACTTCAAAAATGGAAAATATTATACGCTAGGAAAGATTTTATTTACATTGTTACTTTTGTCGGAAATAACAAATAACTGTTATTTGAAGTGAATATTTGATCTTTAAATTAGGTGATATTTATTAAAGATATAATTTTAATGGTGACAAAGCATTTTTGTTTGTCATTAAGAAATGATAAAAGCTATTCTATAGTATTGATCATTTCTTTTTTTTTATAAAAACATGACTTTCAGTTGTTTAATTAATATTTTTTAAGGATACAATGCTAAAATCATTGTGATTTTAACCTATTAGTATTCGGAAACAGCGATATTAATCATTTCTTTTTTTAGTATTCCTTGCTCCATGTTAAAATTAGAAACTGTTAATCATTAAAACGTTAAAAATAAGATTCAAATACTCATTTTTCTTTTAGACTAGCACAAGTTAATTTCACAGGTATGGTTAACTTTTTATCCAATAGCCTTTGTTTATTTCTCTCTTTTAGACCATTTTATAAAATGCTTTATGGATTTTTTTTGATTATTCCGCTGTACATTGTAGTTCACAATTTTATTTATATATTGACTTGGGAATACATATTTTAGTCAAATGGAAAAAGTTTTAAATCGAGATTTTAGTTTTAAAAAATTAAAACAACACTTTGAACAATCTGAAAATACAGATTTGGCTTTGCGCGAGGTACTTTTAAAAGTTCTAGATATATTCAATTTAAATGTAATTGCCCTAATAAATTTTCAGGAAATTAAGGAGGTTGACGATATTACATTGAAAATATTTAGGGGATCCAATTTTAATAAAAGGTTTTGGTTAGAAATAAAAAAGCAATTTTTTTTGTCTTCTAAAACAAATAATAACGAAGAATTTCATCTGTTTACAGAGCACTCTAGTGCCTATTGTTTTCCCAATATTTCAGCGGAATGGTTCGTAATTGTTAGTGAAGAACCATGTACGAATAGGTTTTTAGAACAACTAAGGCTATTCTTAGCCAACTTAAATAAATTAATTTTAGAAGCTCAGGTACCTAAAACAAAAAGTGAAGTTGATTTTCTTTCTTTTAGTGGAAAATTACCTATCATTTTTAAAAATGTCATTGAAAATACATCAGAATCCGTTTTGATTAGTGATATGTCTGGTACGCTTTGTTATGCAAATAAAACGAGCAGAAATTGGCTTGGAATTGGCCTAAATGCAAACATAACCGCTATAAAAAGTTATCATTACGAAGAGTATTTGAGTGAGGGAGATACGCTCCAAAAGTGGGAAAATCATATCAAGGAGCTAAGGACTAGCCAATTTTTAAGAAAAAAAGTACACATAAAAAACGTAAATACAGATCAAATTATAAACACCGAGGCGGAAATTAGTATTATTCAATTACAAAATCAAGAATACGTGTTAGCTATTTCAAAAGGTTTCAGAGAAAGCTTAGATTTCAAAGATATTTTTATGAAAGACACGAGACTTCATAAGACATTACTAAAAATGGCATCTATGTATATTAACCTGGATATTTCTGAAGTATCAACGGTCATACACAAGTCCTTGGAAGAAATTGGAAAGTCAATAAACGCTGATCGAGCTTATATTTTTGAATATGATTTTATAAATGGTATTGCAGCCAATACCTATGAATGGTGTGAGAAAGGAATTAAGTCAGAAATTGATCATCTTAAGGAAGTTCCAATTTCTTTTATAGCTTCTTGGGTAAAACGTCACCAAAAGAACTTACCTTTTTTAATAGATGATGTTACGGACTTACCAGATTTAGTTGGAGGCCTAAAGTCTATTTTAGAACCTGATGGGGTTAAAGGCTTGATAACCCTACCAATGTTCGCTAGAGGAAGATTGGTAGGGTTTGTAGGCTTTGATTCTATCAAAAATGTCAAGTATTATTCTAAAGATGAGAAAAATTTACTTTTAGTTTATGCAGAGATACTTATTAACATAGGTTTAAGACACCAATATGACCAAGAAATAATTCAGCAAAAGAACCTTTTTAGGAATATAATTAGCAGTACTAATTTAAGTTTAATAGAAATTGACACTAATTTTAAAATAACTTTTTCAAACAATTCTTTTCTTAAATTCTACCATTATAAATCAGAAGATATTTTAGGAAACAGCGTTCTCAAATTATTTTTACAAGATGAAAGTTCAAGAGATTTAGAACGTAAGATGCAAGAAATGATAAATAAAGAAGTACTAACTTTAGAGTTGAATACTAAAGATAGAAATGGTGTATCAAGGCCTATTTTAGCAAGTATAGTAAAATATGGGGAAGGATTGACTCAGGGCTATTTAGGCTCTTTAATGGATCTTAGTCCACAGAAAGAGTTAGAAAGAGAGTTGAGGCAGGCTGCGAAAAAGACACAAGAAGCGTCCAAAGCTAAAGAACAATTTTTTGCGAATATGAGTCATGAATTAAGAACTCCACTGAATATAATAAATGGTAGTCTTACCGAAGTAGCAAAGCAGAATATATCTAAAGATGCCCATTTCTTATTAGACCAAGCAATTGTCGCTTCTAGACATATGTTAAATCTAGTGAATAATGTTTTGGATTTGGCTAAAATAAATGCAGGAGAAATTAAATATGAGAAGAAGGATTTTAACTTGTTGATTAAGCTGGAGGAAACTTTTAATATTTTTAAATTGATGGCTAAGGAAAAGGGCCTAGCATACCACCTTAAAATTGATGATAATCTTCACGAATATGTAACTGGGGACTTTGGTAAGACGAATCAAGTGCTTATTAATTTATTAAGTAATGCCTTAAAATTTACAAACAAGGGAAAAATTATTTTAACGGTTAAGACTAAAAGAAACTGCACAAACCATCAACTTATTAGTTTTATGATTCAAGATACCGGAGTGGGTATGGATGAGTCATTTATTAAAGAAATCTTTGAAGAATACAAGCAGGATATTTTAGTGAATAATTTACAGAGTGGAACAGGCCTAGGAATGACCATCTCCAAAAGCTTAATAGAAGTTATGGGTGGGAAAATTTCTGTAAAAAGTAAAAAAAACAGGGGAACAAAAGTTGAATTTATTCTTCCTTTTGATAAACGTGATATACCACGCTATTCAACCGTTATTTATCAACATAAAAAACTATTTAAAAATTTGCAATTTTTAATAGCGGAAGATAATTATATGAACGCCTTGTTATTAGAAAGAAAGATTAGAGATTTAGGTGCTCAGGTTACCAAAGTAGAGAATGGTCAAATAGCTTTAAAAGCTTTAGAAAGTCAAAAATTTGACTTAATTTTTATGGATATACAAATGCCCGTTTTAGATGGCTTAGCAGCCACAAAAATAATTAGGGGTAAACTAAAAATAGAAACACCAATAATAGCTATTACCGCCAACGTTTTTAAAAATGATGTTGAAGAGTATCTCGCTAGTGGGATGAATGATGTAATATTAAAGCCCTTCGAAGATCAAATTTTATATGCAAAAGTTATAACTATTTTAGGTCTTTCTAAAAATATATTGGATAATATCAATACCTCGGGAACTAATGATTCTTTGTCGGTAATCAAAGAGTATAATTTGGATAAACTAAAGAAATTAAGCAATGGGGATAAAGATTTTTATACAAAAATGTTAACGGTATTTATTGATTTAGCCATCAATACCAGTAAAGACTTAGCATATGGAATTAAGCATAATGACCTAGATGTGATCGCCAAATCGGTTCACAAAATCAAACCCAGTATCAAAGATCTAGATATTTTTTCAGTTTTAAGTTTAATTGAAATTATAGACGGATCCGAATATAAAGATACTAATTTTGTTGTCATCAAAGCTAGGGCGCTACTTAAAGAGTTAAAGGGTATTGTCAAAAATTTAAAAGAGGAATACTTTTCGGAATAGGAACTCATCCATAACGTGTAAGCGCTTTTATTAATTTTAAATTTTACACATCTCTGAAAATACTAGACATTTTAAAAGACAAATTTTTAAAAAAATTCAACAAGATAAATGTCCTAATGTTTCACATAGTAGGATACTTCATCAACAAAACGGTTAGGATGACAATCCAAACCGTTTTTACTTGTATACATTTGTTGCACCTAGTTATTTTTCCAAGATTTTAATTAAGTTTATTTTTCGCATTTATTACTGTGTATCATCTTTTTGTTGCATTGGAATAAACGAACATAGGCTGTACAGGATAAATTAACACTATCAATTAAGAAATAATTTTAGTATAATCGGCGGAAATTTTTCTAAAAACACAACATAGTTGTTGCTGTTTATAAGGTGTTTTGAGTACATTATGAAGGTAGTTAAATTATAAAAACATCAGCGTTTAATATTAATTTAATTCCTACCATTAACAACAATACTGCGAATGCTTTTTTCAAGGTTGTTGCAGGTAGTTTGTGCGCCATTTTTGCTCCAATAGGTGCTGTAAAAAAGCTGGCTAAACTCAAACAAATAAATGCGTAAATGTGTACAAAGCCTATTACGCCATTTGGTAAAGATTCTTTTATACTGGTATCAACAAATTGCCCAAAGAAAAGAAATCCAATAGCCCCAGTACAAGCAATGGGTAGGCCACAGGCGGCCGATGTACCCACTGCATTCTGAATTTTCAAACCATAATTACTCAATAGCGGAACAGTTAATGTACCTCCGCCAATACCAAAAATTGCAGAAACAATACCTATACCCCCCCCTAAGCAAGTTTGCCCGATTGGTGATGGTAGTTTGCTAAAGTCGTTTACTTCAAAGGTTTTATTTTTCATAAACAACATTTTTAATCCTACTAAAAATGCACCTATACCAATTATTACTTGAAGTGAATTACCATTAATAATAAAAGCAATACCTGTGCCAATTAATGAACCCATTACCAGCCCTGGTGTCATACATTTCCATACACTCCAGTTTACTGAACCTGCACTGTTGTGCGCTCTAAGTGAACTAATAGACGTTATAATAATAGTTGCTAAAGATGTACCAATACCAATATGAGTAAGCGCAGCTTCAGGAACCCCTTGTATTTTAAAAATATAAATTAATGCAGGTACAATGACCATACCTCCGCCAATTCCAAATAAGCCTGCAAGTATACCAGCGAAAGCACCAGCAAGGAGATAGTAAAGAATAAATATATCCATAAGTATTTTTTTATTTAAAGGTCTCCATTTGAAGAAATAATATATTCAAACGAAGTTTTAACAAAAGGAAACCATTATTTTAAAATATAATTTTTGATTAAAGCGCTAGTTCTTTGCGTATAATTTCTGCGCCTGCACTTAAAGCACTTAATTTACCTCTTGCTACGTTTCGAGATAAGGGAGCCATTCCACAGTTTGTGGAAGGGTAAAGATGTTCTATGTCTACAAACTCAAGCGCTTTTCGCAGAGTTTCAGCTACTTCCACGGGTGTTTCTATATTGTTGGTTGCCACATCAATTGCACCGACCATTATTTTTTTACCCCGAATGAGTGCTAATAAATTAAAAGGTACATATGAGTTATGACATTCTAGTGACACTATATCAATATTTGATTTTTGAATTTTTGGAAAAATTTCTTCGTATTGGCGCCACTCTGAACCCAATGTCTTTTTCCAATCATTATTCGCCTTTATACCATAACCATAACAAATATGTATTGCAGTTTCGCAGTGTAAACCTTCAATAGCTCTTTCCATTGCCGCCATTCCCCATTCATTGACCTCATCAAAGAACACATTAAATGCAGGTTCATCAAACTGAATAATATCTACTCCTGCGTCTTGGAGTTCTTTTGCTTCTTCATTGAGTACTTTTGCAAACTCCCAAGCTAGTTTTTCTCGGCTTTTATAATGGTTATCGTACAACGTATCTACCATTGTCATAGGCCCTGGTAATGCCCATTTTATAGGTTTATCTGTCTGTTTACGTAAAAATTTAGCATCATCAACAAAAACTGGATTTTGACGTATAACTTTATCTATAACAACTGGAACACTCGCTTCATAACGGTTACGAATTTTAACAGTTTTACGATTCTCAAAATCTACACCACTTAAATGTTCAATAAAAGTAGTTACAAAATGTTGCCGTGTTTGCTCACCATCACTAATTATATCCACCCCAGCCAATTGTTGTTCATGCAAAGTAGTTCGCAATGCATCTTGTTTTCCTTCCAGTAATTGTTCTCCTTCTAATTTCCAAGGTGACCAAAGTTTTTCAGGTGGGGCAAGCCAAGTAGGTTTGGGTAAACTTCCAACGGTGGAAGTTGGTAATAATTTCTTCATAATAAGACAAATTTAGTATGTTGTATTAATTAAACTGCGAAATTAGAAGACCACTTTTCTAGAAAACTTCTATAGGGCTTAATGAAATTATTTTCAGCAAATTTACCCTGCTCAATGGCAAGCTGGCTACGCTCTTCTCGGTCGTAAACAATTTTTGTTAAAGAGTAATCTTGATTTTTTAAGCTAGGATTATAGCATTGACCAGCGACAGAATTGGAATTGTAAATCTCAGGTCTATAAATCTTTTGAAACGTTTCCATTGTACTAATGGTGCTAATTAATTCTAGGTTTGTGTAGTCTATTAATAGATTTCCAAAGAAATAAAATGCTAAAGGAGCAACACTATTAGACGGCATAAAATAACGGACCTGCAATCCCATTTTTTTAAAGTATTGTTCTGTTAAAGAAGATTTGTTGCTTTGATATTCATAACCTAATATAGGGTGAAGATTTCCTGTACGATTATATGTTTTACTATTTGAGACACTCAAACATATAACCGGTAGTTTGATAAAGCTTTTTCTGTAATGCTCAGAATTCACAAAACACTTAAATATATTGCCATGTAATTCACCAAAATTATCAGGAATACTAAATATGTTTTTATTCTTGTTGTGCTTTATAAGTAATACATTAAAATCATAATCGCGAACGTAAGAAGAAAAATTATTTCCAACAATACCTTCCATGCGTTCACTTGTTCTATGGTCGTTAATATAGGTCTTTAAAATCTCAATCGATGGGAATGTTGTACCACTACCATCTATATCTAAATCAACCGAAATAATTTCTAATTCAATAGAATAACGATCGCTATTTGGGTTGTCCCAGTTTGCCAAGCTATTCAAACGATTATCAATCATTTGAATAGTGTTGCGTAAGTTTTCTTGACGATTTACTCCTCTCGCTAAGTTAGCAAAGTTGGTTGTTCTCCGTGTACTGATAGACGGAATATAGTTTTCGTTGAAATAATTACGCTTGATTATGAATTCAATATTATTCTTTTTTGTCTTGTGAAGGGGTTCAATAGCTTTCTTTTGGTTTGTCCCTAATTTTTTTAATAAGACCGATGTCATCTGATGAAATTTTTTGGATTTTATATCTAACAAATCTCAAAATAAAAGATGAATTAGTTTAATTTTGATTAAAATTTAGATAATTTATTTTTTTTGTGCATTTTTGAAGGTAATATATTTTTATAATAATATAAAAATGAAAAAAATAGATAATTATTCTTTAGAAAATTTAGATTTGATTGATTTAAAGTTGCTTAGATTACTTCAAAAAATTGCTAAATTAACCACTAAAGAAATAGCGACTCGTGTAAATTTATCGCCTACACCCGTTTATGAAAGAATTAGAAGATTTGAACGAGAAGGTCTGATAGAAAGATATACAGCCATTGTAAATGCTGAAAAAGTTGGTAAACAATTAACTGTATTTTGTAATATCACTTTAAAGGAACACACCAAAGAAATAGGTAATACGTTTGTAAAGGACATAGTTTCTATTAAAGAGGTAGTCGAATGTTACAATATTTCGGGAGATTTTGATTTTTTATTAAAAATTATGGTTAAGGATATGAAAGATTATCAATCTTTTGTAATTAATGAGCTAGGTTCCGTGAAAAATATTGGAAGTGCCCATAGTACTTTTGTTATTGGAGTTATAAAACATGACTATGCTGTGCCAATATAAATAGTAATACCCCGTAAAATAAGTATATTAAAGTACTTTAATAAAGTGAAAAAATCTTTTTAAAGTATGACAGATAAAAGAAACGGATTATGTTCAGGTATTAGATTTTAATAGGAGAAAGTCAGAACTGTTATGGAAATCTCATTATCCAGAGATGTCAAATATAGTGAGTAGAAACTTAGGATCAAGTTTGTAACTTTTTCTAAATTATCTATTTTACTAAAGTTCCTTTTCGTTTTGTTAGTCATTCACAAATCGATGATTGTCTGGTAATTATCTACATTAATGTATTGTTTTTATAATCTTGACAAAAGGTAAATTTTTGTCCTTAAAATATCTTCAAAATTCCGTCCGTTATCTTGAGGAGGTCATCGGATGGTAATCTGTCGAAAGGAATTATAACGGTCTTTCGGATGAAACCTAGCGTATAATTACATGCTAACTTTTCAGATTTAGCACGAGCCGAATTTTTTATTTTTATGTTTAATTTTTTGTATTTGATATTAGCAAATAAAAAGTTTGGGCTTCTCTATAAATGTGTAAAAATCTCTCGAAAAGCCAGTAATAGCTATGTTTTATTAAGGTTGTTAAGCGCAGTATTTATTTCAGTTTGTATTTTTTTAGGACTTCTTGTCTAATTTTTTCATTCGCTTGTTCAACGCCAACTTGACTTCCGAAAATTTGATAATTTTCTTTTTGAGTATAAATTCTATCGATTAACATTTTAAATGGGACTATACCAATTTCATTAT
>JANQTG010000148.1 GCA_030731855.1 Cellulophaga sp.
GTGCATATACTTGATCTACTGTGCTTCTAGCAATTTCTGATCTAACGGAGTAATCGACAATACCTGTTAAACGTAATGGTACTCCCAATTGCGTATTTGCTTGTCCTGCAACATAAGGAGCTCCAAAATTTCTCACCAAGTCAAAATAATTAAGGGCTCTCAAAAATTTAGCTTCCCCTTCAATTCTGTTGGCTTCTTCGGTGCTACTTGTTACCGTTGCTATATTGTCTAGCACCAAATTAGCCTGATTGATAGTTTCATAAGCATTTGCCCATATACCTTCAATAAAAGTATTATCAACCAATAGTCTTTTAGTAAATGCCTCCCTAGGTTGTATAAAGGTTCCTAACCAAAAAGATTCATTCGTAGCACCTAACATATTGGTCATTAATTGTAGTCTTCCCCCATAGGTGGCTGCTTGGCCTGCTTCTTCATAGGCGCCCACTAATATACCTGAAATATTTGCTTCTGAGGTGAAGGCTAATTCTCCTGGAATATTATCCGTTGGGCTAACCTCTAATTGTTTCTCGCATGATGTTAACAATCCAATTGCAAACAACACATAAAATATTTTATTTAGTTTCATAATTTCTCTTCTTAAAAATTAACATTTAGGCCTATGGCTACTGTTCTATTTGGTGGAGTAGAATAAAAAGTTTGGCCTGGGTTGTTTTGACCATTTACATCACTTCTCGCTTCTGGATCTTCAAACGGGTAGTTGGTAAATGTTAAAAGATTAATACCTGTAACATACAATCTTAATTTTGAAACACCCATTTTATCTGTTACTTCAGTAGGCAAACTATACCCAAAATTCAAATTTCTAAGTCTTATAAAATCTGCTTTAGCTAAAAAACGGGTGGACTGACCTGCTCCATTTCCTCCAAAAAGTCTCGCTTGTGGAATATTAGTGATGTCTCCAGGGTTCTGCCATCTGTTCAGTTGTTCTATATCTTGGTTGTCGTAAAAATCTCCGTTCACGGATTGGAAACGACCTCCATTGTTGTAAATACTAGCTCCCCACTCTCCTTGAAATGTAAAGGATAAGTCAAAGTTTTTATACAATATAGTATTCGTTAAACCAGCAATAAGCTCTGGAAACGGATTGCCCGCAACAATTCTTTGAGCCTCATTAATATTATTTGTGGTTGTTTTATCTAAAGATCCATCGGCATTTTCAGTATTTAAAAAATACAGCGCATCTCCATTAGCAGGGTCAACACCAGCATATTCTCTTAAAAAGAATGCTCCAACAGGTTCTCCAACGCGGTTAATATTCAAACCATTGACGATATCCGAATTTTCGTTTGGTAATGACAATAATTCAATTTTATTAGTACTGATGTTAAAATTAGTTGACCAAGTGAGATCGTCTGTACTTATATTTTCAGTGTTCAATACAAATTCAAAACCATCACTTCTTAAAGTTCCAATATTTTGGTTGATACTAAAAGCACCAGAACTAGGTATTAAGGGAACACTAAATAATAAACCTTCTGTATCTTTTCTGTAATAATCTACTTCTCCAGAAATTTTTCCATCTAAAAATCCAAAATCAACACCTATATCCGATTGTGTTGAACTTTCCCAAGTTAAATTGTTATTACCTGGTTGAACAGGTGCGATACCGGGGCGTTGGTTATAAGAAACACCTGAAAATAAGAATAAAGAAGGATAATCTCCACCAATATCAGCATTCCCTAATTGTCCCCAGCTACCTCTTAGTTTTAAAAAGGATAAGGTATTAGACTCATTTAAGAAATTCTCTTCTGATAAAATCCAACCCGCTGAAAAAGCAGGAAAAGTACCAAGGAAGTTATTGCTCCCAAATCTAGAGGAACCATCACGTCTAATAGATGCTTTAAATAAATATTTTCCGTCGAAATCATAAGTAGCTCTAGCGAAATACGAAACGAAAGTACTTTCTAGTTGTACTCCTGTTCCTCCGACAACTTCTGCACCTCCACTTACTGTTGATAAATCATCTGAGGGAAATTGTTGACTTGTTACACTGGTAATTCTTCTATCGTATTTAACAAATTCTGTACCTACCACCGCATTCACATTATGGCGACTGTTGAAAGTTTTGTCAAAAGTAGCATAATTACTAAAGGTATAGCTTTCCGAGGTTAAATCAGATGCAAATGCTTCTCCGTTGGTTGAATTAAATAAAGCTTTAGATCCTCTAAAATTATCTTCAGTTTGAGCAAAAAGGTCATAAGAAAAATCAGAATTGAATTTAATTCCAGGAATAAATTTATACTCACCAGAGAATTTTCCAATGGTTCTTCTAATTATAGTATTGAAAAATGCGTTTTCATCATCTAATAAAAAGTTTCCGTACAATGTATTTGGGTTAGGTGATCCGTCTGCTAAACGAGCAGGGGATAACGGAGATTGAGCAATGGCTTGTAAAGGATTTGAAAAAGAATTATCATTTGCAATTCTATCTATGTCGGTTTTCGAATAGCTTAAGTTCATACCCACTTTGAACTTATCGGTAAATTGATGACTAACATTGGTTCTGGCATTTATTCTTTCTAAGAAATTACCTCTTATGGTAGCTGTAGTGTTGTTATAAGCTCCTGATAAATAGTAGGATGTTTTAGCATCCGCACCAGAAACAGAAAAATCAGCATCGGACTGATACCCTTGTTGAAATGCTTCGTCAGACCAATTGGTATCTACTTCGCGTGTTCTCCAATCGGTATCGCCAGCTAAAAAGTCAAATGTGCCTTCGGCTTCAGCAATACCGTCCGCTTGTCCTAAACCATTGATTGCTGCTTCCGTGAATAATTCTACATACTGATCTGCATTTAACCATTGTCTAATGTTTGTAGGCTCACTAAAACCTTGAGAAACGTTAAAACTAAATTGGGCCTTTCCTTGCTTACCTCTTTTAGTCGTAATTAAAACAACCCCATTAGCCCCTCTGGCACCATAGATTGCAGCTGATGAAGCATCTTTTAAAATATCAATAGACTCAATTTCGTTTGCACTCAAGGTCAATAAAGGGTTGGTAGGAGCGTCATTACCGATAGCACCAATACCACCAGTTGGGTCTATTAATGGAATACCATCTAATACAAATAATGGTTGAGTACCACCACTTACGGAGGCAGCACCTCTTACTCTTATGTTTATTCCTCCTTCCGCTTTACCATTGGTCTGTGTTATTTGCACACCAGCGGCTTTACCTACAAGCGCATTCTGAAAGTTTGGCGTAGGCACGCCTTCCATATCGGCAGACGTTAATTTCGCTACGTTATCCGTTAACGTTCTTTTACTTTGCGTACCATAACCCACCACAATAATTTCATCGAGTTGTGCGGCATCTTCTTGCATAATAACATTTACAACACTAGAAGCGTCTACCGTTTTTTGAATTGTTTTTTGTCCTACATAAGAAAATACTAATATATCTCCTTGAGTAGCAGAAATCGTATAATTTCCATCAAAATCGGTTTGCGTTCCATTAGTAGTGCCTTTTAATAAAACATTTACCC
>JANQTG010000149.1 GCA_030731855.1 Cellulophaga sp.
GCACCCCCTTCACCCATGGTCATGTGGTGTGCTGGGTAAAAACTAAGCGTTCCGATATCTCCAAAAGTGCCGCATTTTTGTCCATTGTATTCTGCGCCCAACGCATCACAGGTATCTTCAATCAGCCATAAATTGTATTTATCACACAATTCTTTTACTTTGGCTACATTGAAAGGATTTCCCAACGCATGCGCCAACATGATGGCTTTGGTTTTTGGGGTGATGGCTGCTTCAATCAAATCAGCATTTACATTGTGGGTTTTGATGTCCACATCTACAAATACCGGAATGGCACCAAATTGAATAATGGGATTTACGGTAGTTGGAAAACCTGCGGCAACTCCAATCACTTCATCACCCTTTTTTACGGCTCTGTCGCCTAATTTTGGAGAAGTAATGGTGCTAAATGCCACCAAATTTGCAGATGAACCTGAATTCACAGACAAACAGTATTTTACGCCTAAAAAGGCAGCTAATTTTTTTTCAAATAGTGTATTGAATCTTCCTGTAGTTAACCAACCATCTAGAGAGGCTGCTACCATGTTTTGTAATTCTTCTTCCCCTAATAATTTTCCTGAAGGAGGTACTACGGTTACCCCTGGTTCAAAGGCTTTGGGTGCATATTGCTCTTTGGCATAGGCACTTACTAAAGTTGCGATTTCCGCTCTTAAATTTTCTAATGTATTGCTCATTTGTTAATTTTTATTGTTTTGATAGACTGCAATTTCTTGCAAGCATTGTTCTTGTATGTTTTTTCCAGACAACCAGTGTTGGTGCCAAGTGATGATGCTGTCTAAGGTGTATTCTAAATGCCATTTCGGATGCCAGTGTAATTTCATAGCTGCTTTAGAGCAGTCTAATTTCAAATACCCTGCTTCGTGTGGATTGTTGTTTTTGTCCAATTCCCACGCCGCGCCTTTGCCCCATTTGGCAACCATTTTATCTAAAATCCAACTTACGGATTGGCAATCCTCATCTTTAGGACCAAAGTTCCATCCCTCTGCATAGGCATTTCCTTCTTCAAACAAGTGTTGCGCCAAGACCAAATACCCAGATAAAGGCTCTAGTACATGTTGCCAAGGACGTGTTGCTAGCGGATTTCTCACAACCACAGGGTCGTTTTTTTCAAAGGCTTTTAAAATGTCTGGAATCAAACGGTCGTCCGCCCAATCGCCTCCTCCAATCACATTTCCAGCTCTTGCCGAAGCAAGACTGGCTGTTGCATCCGTATTAAAAAATGAACTACGGTAAGCCGCAGTGACCAATTCAGCACAGCCTTTGCTACTGCTATACGGATCGTGACCGCCCATAGGTTCGTTTTCACGATAGCCCCATGCCCATTCTTTGTTTTCATAACACTTATCGGTGGTTACAGAGACAATCGCCTTTAGGTTTGAGCAACTTCTGGCAGCTTCCAACACATTCGCAGTACCAATCACATTGGTCATGTAGGTTTCAATCGGTTCTTTGTAAGACAGTCGAACCAAGGGTTGCGCTGCCATGTGGATTAAGACATCTGGATTGAAATCGGTCATGCTCTTTTTGATAGCCACCAAATCGTTGATGTTGCCGATTTCAGAAATCATGCATTTCCCAACCTGCGCTTCTGTAAATAAGCTGGGTTGAGAGGGAGGCGTTAATGCATAGCCTTTAACCTGTGCTCCCATGGATTGCAACCACAAAGACAGCCAGGATCCTTTAAAACCCGTATGCCCAGTTAAAAACACTTTTTTATTTTTCCAAAATGTTGGATTGACGGTTCCTTTTACTCTGTCCATACTTTCCAAGGTGCTTTGTTCGTATCCCATAAGTTTTCTAAATGATGTTTGTCACGCAAAGTGTCCATAGGTTGCCAAAAACCTTCGTGTTTGAAGGACATCAATTGCCCGTCCGTGGCTAGGCCTTTTAAAGGCTCTTGCTCCCAAGTGGTATGATCGCCTTCAATACGATCAATCACTTTGGGTGACAGTACAAAAAATCCCCCATTGATCAAAGCGCCATCACCTCTTGGCTTTTCTTCGAAGCGTTGTATTTGGTTATCTACGATGTTCAAGGCTCCAAAACGACCAGGAGGATAGGTAGCAGTTAAGGTAGCATCTTTGCCGTGGGCTTTGTGAAAAGCGACCAACTCTGCAATGTTTACATCGGCTACTCCATCTCCGTAGGTAAAACAAAAAGCTTCTTCGTCTTTCAAATAAGGTGCCACTCTTTTCAATCGTCCACCCGTCATAGAATCATCACCCGTATCCACTAAGGTTACTTTCCAAGGCTCGGCTCTTTTGGTATGCACCATCATTTCATTGCCTTTCATGTCAAAGGTTACATCGGATTGATGTAAAAAATAATTGGCAAAATATTCTTTAATCACATAGCCTTTATACCCACAACAAATGATAAAATCATTGATACCATAATGCGAATAGATTTTTAAGATATGCCATAAGATGGGTTTCCCTCCTATTTCCACCATCGGTTTGGGTTTGGAAACGGTTTCTTCACTCAATCGGGTGCCTAGGCCCCCTGCTAATAATACTGCTTTCATATAATTTTACTTTATTTTTTTAATTCGTTGCTACAAAGGCATCTGAAAAGAAATTATTTTCAGACAATTGATGCTTTATAAATAGTTCTTTTGCTGCTAAAATCATATCATTAGAACCACAAGCATACACTTGCGCATCCGATAAATCAATACTAGCTTCTAAAACCGCATTTTGCACATAGCCTTTAAAGCCGGTAAAAATAGTGGTTTCTCTTGACAATACTTTGGTAAAATGTAACTTTTTTAAAGGAATCGATGTAGGTTCCCAAAAAATATCTTGTTGGGTTCGTGCCCCAAAAAACAACCAAAAAGTTTTGTCTGCATAGAGTAATTCATTCGCTTTTACTTGCTCTAATATGGCTTTTACAGGAGCAATGCCTGTTCCTGTTGCCAGTAATACAATATTTTTTTTAGGGCTTTCGCGTAAGAAAAAAGAACCCAAGGGGCCTTCTACCCGTAATAAATCATTTTCTTTGGCTTGTGTAAACCAATAGTGGCTCATTAATCCCTGTTCATATTTCTTGATATAAAATTCCAATGAGGAATTTTCTTGAAAAGCATTGGCTACCGAATAACTTCTTTTGAGGTCTCCTTTGCTGATGTTTACATATTGGCCTGAATTGTATTTAAAGTTAGCTGTAGGCGGCATTCTAAGTAGCACTCGGATCACATCATCCGTTAAGTACTCAATGGTTTGGATTTTTGCGGGTACGATTTTCTTTTCATACCAGGCCAATCCACTTAAATCTTCTACATCTAATGACAAATCTGAAGTAGGATACGCATTGCAAGACAAGGTAAAGTTAGCTGATTTTTCTTGCGCAGTTAATACCAAATCATCCGTTTTGTCTTTTGTGCTTCCTTCTTTTATTTTTACAACACAACTTCTACAACGTGCTGTCAAGCAACTGTGTTCTAGCAAAATTCCTGAAGCTTTTGCGGCTTCGAAAATCGTTGTATT
>JANQTG010000150.1:0-25688 GCA_030731855.1 Cellulophaga sp.
CTCATAATCAGGTGGTCCCTGGTTCGAGCCCAGGTGGGACCACAAAGCCTTAGCGAAAGCTAGGGCTTTTTTTGTGGTCACGCTTGGGCGAGAAGTTTATACCGAGCGCAGTCGAGGTAAGCCAGGTGGGACCACACCAACAAAGACAAGCCTTTCGAGAAATCGAGAGGCTTTCTTTTTTTGTTGGGTCGAACAATTCATTTTTATTTAGTTCTAATAATTATTAATTTATACAAAAACTTATAATTCTGCTTAATAAAAGATTTATGGAAAAGCCATTAACTTGGCTTTTACTAGAGAATTTAGTTAAGAACCAAAAACGCATTAATTAGGCAAAATCACAATTAAATGAAATAGGAAATTGATAAAAACATATACTTATAAATATGTCTATCCTATTTTAACTAGTTGATTTTTATAATATTATCATAGGTTTTTCTGTAAACCTCTTTTAATTTAGAGAATAAATTAATTTAAAAAAGTTACTTATGAAAACCACCAACTTAAACAGAAGAGAATGGCTTAAAAAAGGAATACTAACTGCAGGGGCGGCAGTAACTATACCCTATCTCGGTTTTGCTGAAACGCCAAGTTCACCTATTTTGTTGGATAACAATGGTGATGCAATTTACAGTCCATTTTTCAAGGAGTACTTACCAGAAAATGCAAGAGATTTTCCGATTTTAGATGCAAAGTTAAATGCGAATGAAAACCCTTATGGACCATCTCCTTTGGCTTTGGAAGCTTTAAAAAATTCTGCTTCTGGAGGTAACCGATATGCTTGGCAAGAACTATATCAATTAGTAGATAAAATTGCGGCATTCGAAGGAGTTTCGCAAAAAAATATTATGATGGGTCCTGGTTCTTCGGATTTATTAGAGAAAACAGCTATGGTGTTGTTTATGAATGGTGGCAACGTGGTTTCTGCAGACCCTGCTTATATGTCATTGATTCGCGTTGCAGAAGCCGCTGGTGGCACTTGGAAACCTGTGCCGTTAAAAGCTGATTGGTCACACGACCTCGATGCTATGGAAGCAGCAATAGATGACGAAACTAAATTGGTTTATATCTGTAACCCTAACAATCCTACAGGTACCATCACAGATTCAAAAAAATTACTAGATTTCTGCTCAAAGGTCTCCGAAAAAGTTCCTGTATTTGTGGATGAAGCTTACTTATGGTTTTTAGAAGATAGCGCTAAACAAAGTATGGTCTCCTTAATTAATGAAGGCAAAGATGTTATTATAGCACGTACCTTCTCTAAAATTCATGGCATGGCAGGGCTTCGAGTTGGATATGCAGTTGCGCAAGAAGCTACCTTGGATAAACTTCAAAAAATTACCCGTGCTGGAATGGGAATCTCTTATCCTTCTGTATATGCTGCCATGGGCGCTATGGACGATGCAGTATTTTTAGAAAGTTCTCGAAAAAAAAATAAAGCATGCCGAGAATATGTGTGCCAAGAACTTACAAAAATGGGCATAGAATACGTACCCTCATTTACTAGTTTCATGATTTTCCCCATCGAAATGGAAGGTAAAGCCTTTTTACAAAAAATGACCGACTTAAAAGTAGGTGTTCGTGCTTTCGAATTTATGGGTAAAAAATGGTGTCGAGTTAGTATGGGTACCATGACCGAAATGCAACTGTTTATTTCAGCACTCACTAAAGTTTTGGTATAATAGATGGATATTGGTATTCAAAAAACTATAGTATTTTTATTTTTCATCTTTCTCGGAATTTTACTCAAAGTGAAATTCAGGTCTAAGGAAGAAATGGATGGTATCAAAAAAATTATTTTGAACCTTGCTTTGCCAGCCACTATTTTTATTGCATTACTTGGTGTTCAAATTAAATTAAATTTGTTATTATTGCCTCTTCTTGCCCTTTCGCTAAACCTCATCTTATTTTTGGTGTTCCCTTTTGTACTTCCATTTTTGGGAATTAAAAAAGATACTGCGGAATTTAGAACCGCAAGACTCCTTGTTCCTTCCTTGGCACCTGGACTTTCTTGCTTTCCCTTTGTTTTAGAGTTTTTAGGGGAAGACTATTTGGCTAAAGCTGCCATGGCAGATCTTGGCAATAAAATATTTGTATTAATTTTCTTGTATTTAGTAGCTATGAACTGGTATTTAAGTTTACATAACAGAAAACAAACAAAAAATCTTACAAAAATAGGCTCTATGATCAAAGTAATGGTGTCTGAGCCTGTTAACATTTTTATTGGTGCTGCATTATTGCTTCTTGCTCTTGGTCTTAATATGAACTCTTTACCCTTTGTACTTAGCGAAACCTTGCAAAAACTAAGTCTAATCATGACACCTTTAGTACTATTATTCATTGGACTCGCCGTAAAAATCAAAAGAACTCAGTTCATTCAAATATTCTCTTTGTTATCCTTGCGGGCCGGTTTGGTGTTTCTCATTAGTGGAGTTTTTATATTAATTACCGGGATAAAGGCAACAAATGAAATCTTGTTGTTACTCGCTTTCGGTTTAAGCGCTTGCAGTTTTTGGCCTTATGCCCATATTTCCGCTGTTGATAGTTTGGAGGCAGAAACCAAATCGAAAAAGCAAACTTTTCATAACAATTATGCCATTAGCATTTTAGCTTTGTCATTCCCACTTTCAACCTTACTAATTTTAGGCGTGCTTAATAGTGGTATATTATATAATACGACATCAAACATTTTTCTTACAGCTTTAGTTTTAAGTATAATTGGCATGTTATCTTCTATATTTTCTTGGTCAAAAAAAGTTATCAAAGGTCATAAACTTTTAAATTCCAAGTTAGACTCAGCGCAGGCGGAACACATTTAACTTCAGCTATTACAACCATAAATCTCTAAGTAATTGACTAACTTTTGAAAAGTTAATCAACCGAAAACCACTACTATTGACTTGACACCTGCTAAGTATGCCTAAATTGTTCTAAAAAATCTGCTAAAAACTCCTCATAAAGGTTTAAAAAAAGCCTGCTTGCTGTACAGGCAAATAGTCCAAATACGCCATCAGCGGAATAATACTTTTAGCAATGGTTATCTTAATTGTACCTCAAATTAATAATTGGAATGAAGAACGAAAAGCAGTAATTGAGAATACTGCAACTTTATTAAGTCTTTATAAAAATTTAATACTCACCGATCAACAGTGTCAAACATTAATAAAAAATAAAGTTGCTTTATAGTAATTACTTATTCTCTCTTCAAATAAATTAAAACAAAATAAACATAAAATATATATAAATCACCAACTATATTTAACCACATTACCACTTTTTGAGATGTAGAATGTAAATTACTTATTTTCTACACATGTATTTATTTGAAAAGACTTATAAATTAAGCCTTATTAAAAACAAAACCTTTATCGAGAATTTTACGGATTTATATTTTTAACTTTATCTTAATTACGGCTCAACTTTTTATGTTGAGTTCATAAAAAATCCCCTTCTAAAAATAGAAGAGGATTATTGTAGAGGCATCGAGCGGATTCGAACCGCTGTACAAGCTTTTGCAGAGCTCTGCCTAGCCACTCGGCCACAATGCCTTTTTGCGTTTGCAAATTTACAAAAATAAATGAGTATGTTGCGAATGTTTGATAAAAAAAAGCCTCATCTTTTTAAACTAAAAGAAGAGGCTTTAGAGAGGCATCGAGTGGACTCGAACCACTATGGAAGTTCTTGCGGAACTTTGTCTATCCAATTCGACCACAATGCCATTTCAAGCACAACAAAGGTCGCTATTTTTTAAGCTTAAATAAAATTCAAAGTGTGTATTTCAACGAGTTAATTGTAAGTTTATCGAAACCATTTCAACATCGCCATTAATAGGCGGGTTTATTTTTGAAACGGTCACATCGGCTACTGAAACTGTAGCACACGAAACTAAAATTCGATCTAAAATTCGTTTCGCTACATGCTCTAAAAGCTTGGCTTTAATCGCCATTTCTTCTTTAACAATATGATTAATTAACACATAATCTACCGTATCATTTAGATCGTCAGAAATAGAAGCTTTTGATAAATCGGCTACAACCTCAACATCAACGCGATAATCACTACCAATTGTACTTTCTTCTTTTAGACACCCATGATAGGCATAAACACGAATATTAGTTACTTTAATTTTTCCCACAAATGTAATTTTTCACAAATTTAGTAAAATCGATGTTTTAATTGCGATACTTAAGGAGTAAACCACATTTAGTAAGTACACCTACAATTACTAATTCCTTGGAATAAATCTACTCCTAAAGTAACTACGTGTGTTCCTGTGCTATACCCTAAAATTTCATTCATGATTACTTGGTAGGAGTATCCAAAATATAAATTATTCTTTTTAAGACCTACAAGTGGTGCAATGTATAAAGGCCTCCCTAATTGATCGTTTAAAAAACGGTAGGTTGCGCCCACGTAATAGTAGTCTTCAAAATCATAAAATCTAAACTTAACGTTTAAATCTGTTTCAGATCTGCCATCACTTTCAAAAACTTTATACAGCATAGAAGGTTCAATTTCTAAATCGCTATTCTTATTCTTTCTATATCTGTAGCCTGTATATAAATAATAATTTCTAAGTCGGTTAGGTTCAAAAGTAACATTAAACCCCGTTAAATCTTTATCTAAAATATTCGAAACGTTTAGACTTAAATAAAAACTTTCTTTTCTGTACAAGAAACCAACATCTAAGTTATGGTTTGTTGTTGAGCGGTCATCAGTTACTCCTGGATCGCCACCACCATCTATAAACTCTTGAATATCAATTCTGAATTGATTGAAGTTATAAGAAAGTCCGAAAGATAAAAATTCGTCTTTATAACGGTCTAATGTTAAGTGATGTGCAAATGACAGTCGGGCTCCTTGTTGTTTTGTATACCCGTTTTTATCATTGTATAGAAACATACCAACGCCTGATCTGTTTCCTAATCGCATATCTGCAGCTAGTGATTGGGTGTCTGGAGCATCTTTAATACCAACCCACTGTGTTAAACCATTTACACGAATTTTTACGTGATCGCCAATACCTGCGTATGTTGGCGATAACACAAAGGGGTTATCGGCTAAATATTGCGACAACTGGGGAGAGTTTAACTCCTGACTTTTACTTAAAAAAGTAAATAAAAGGAACACTATTGTTACTATTATATTTTTCATTACACTGTAGGTTAATTTTGTTATCTATATAGGGTAAAATGGCCAACAAATTCTCTATCGTCATTTTCACCTTTAAGCTTAATTACATACCAGTAATCACCTGTTGGTAGATCACTCTCTTGGTAAATTCCTTCCCATCCTTTATCATTCTGACCCATGCGATAAAGTTCTCTTCCATAACGGTCAAAAATTAGGGTTAGTATATTAGGGAAGCCTTCAATATTTCTAGGTTTCCAAACATCATTATTATTATCTCCATCAGGCGTAAAGAAGTTAGGGATTTCAATATCTATAAACTCCATTTCAATGGTAGCACTAGTTTCACAACCATTACCATCTACAACGCGAACCGTGTACGTACCGCTTCTATTGATAAAAATAGTATTGTCGTCTCCGTTTGAAACATTGTCAAAATAGAAGGTATAATTACCATCTCCGCCATTAGCGTTCGCCGTTATTTCATTGATATTACTATTTTCTAAACTTAATACCAAAGGATCAAAAGCTTGAATAGTAAACGGTATAACTTCTAAACAACCATTTAAAGAAATAATAAGGGTATGATCACCTGAAGGTATATTCGTAAAACTAGGTTCTAAGCGAACATCCGCAGAGTTTTCATCATCTAATTGGTACAATGCACTTCCTGCAACTGAAGGATCTTCTAATACTACAGTTAAAGAGTTTTCTGGTGTTGTATCAGTACATTCATAAACAGGAGTTACAGTCGCTTTAATGTTTACGCCAGCAGCTACAGTTACCTGAATACTTGTTTCACAACCTAAACTATCGATAACAAAAACAGTATGTTGCCCTGAAGCCAGGTCATTATATTGTAACAATCCTGATACGTAATTTGTACTTTCAAGACGTGTACGATAGGGCGCTATACCTCCAGAAAGTACTAAATTAAGACTACCATCATTACTACCCAAACATGTTTCACCCGTTGGGGTAGCATTGATAATAATTTCGGGGGATGCAGCAATGATATAGTCTGTTTGTACAAAACAGCCTTTAGCATCTTGTGCAATTACAGTATATGTTCCAGGCGCTAAGTCTGTAAATTGATTCACAACATCAAACTGAGCAAGGTTAGGAGAAATCGCATATTTATAATCTCCTGAGCCCCCTGATAACGATACATTAATAAACCCATTGGTATCACCAGCACAAATAGTCGCTGAATAATCATCAGTATAGATTAATGGATCTGGTTCTGTAATAGGAATAACCGTAGTTACTTCTTCACAGTCTTCACTTATAACTTTTATATAATAATTACCAGCGATTAAATCTCTAAACACACCATTGGTATTTGGTCCTTGAAGTGGTGTTGTGCTTGTTGGGTTGTCTAATAATTCATATTGATAGTTTCCTAAACCACCGCTTGCTCTAGCTATTAAAATCGCAGAATTATCTCCACTACAATTAACCGTAGCGGCAGAGGTATCAATAGTAATTGTTATTGGAGCAACTGCGTCGGCTCTTATTTCGTTGGATAAAATAGAGGTACAATTGAACGAATCTTGAACGTAGTATTGATACGTTCCAGCACCCGCATTACCAGAAGGCAGATTATTGAAGTTATGCTGATTACCGTTATTAAAAGCAACAAATGTTACTCCGTCTACGCTATAGCTATAAGGACCTGTTCCGCCATTGGCTGTTAATACTAATTCTAAATCATCAACACAAGTAATAGATTGTGTCAAGGTTAAAGATCCAAAAACGTCGACAGGATCGGTGATGTTCGCAATCGGCGTTTCGGCAATGCAACGAACCTCATCAGAAACCGTAATACTATACCTGCCTGAGAATAAACCAGTAAACGTATTAGAATTCTGAGCTACAGATGTAGATATTATAACCGTTCCTGTAATATCATACGAATTTAATCTATATTGTAATGTACCTATTCCTCCTGATGTTATTGTAGCAGTTACTACTCCTGTATCATCACCATAACAATCTAAGACCATATCCGCAGAAATAGTAGCGACAATTGGGTCTGGTTGCACCAAAGTTATGTTATCTGTAAAAGAACATCCTAAAGCATCAGTAATAGTTACCGTAAAGTTACCTGCTGATAAACCTGTAAAAATAAAGGCCTCAACATTTGCTCGTGTAATGGTTTGCGAACCAGAAGCAATCGTAATGGTATACGGTCCTCTTCCGCCAGAAGGATCTACCAAAATACTACCTCTGTTATTATCACAGGTTACATTTGCTTGTTCGCTTATGATTGCTGAAATTGGGAATTCAGGGGTAAGTATCGTTACGGCATTAGAGTTATCACTACAGAAGGTACTTGTGGCATCTGTTTCGGTAATTTGAACATAATAACTACCACCAAGTAAGTTATCTATAACCAATGGTGTAGCTGTATTTCCTGTTAAAACAGCAGAAAAAGGTGTTCCATTAGCTCTAAATACTTGATAGCTATACCCACCTGTATAATTTGTAATAGTAACATTGAAACTACCACCATTAATACCATCATTCAAACAAGCTTCATCAGTTACTTTTACCGCAGTTACTTCTATAACTTTAGGATCTGTTACCACATGAGTTGTTCTTACGAAACATCCAGTATCGGTATTAGTTATGGTAATTACATAATTTCCAATGCCTAAACCTGTAAAGTTTTCTGAAGCATTCGTTGACGTTATTGTTTGGCTATAGCCGTTGGTGCTTACTACTTCATACGATAAATTTGGTGTCGCACTAGACGGACTAACCGTTACTCCTACTGTAATTTCTTCGTCATTACCGTTACATGTAACAGTATCAACAATAGCAACTGTTGGTGCGCTAATACCTACAAAAGGAGCTATTATAGCTGTTGTTGTTGCCGAACAGCCCATGTCATCATAAACCGTTATGGTATAATTTCCACCAAGTACATTGGTTTCTGTATATAATGAATTACTACCGTCTTGTACTGGTACCGTTGGGTTTGCATCATTTGTAAACACATAACGCACATAGTTTAAAGATCCGCCAGTTACTAAACCAGTAACATCAATGGTTGCAAAATTCGTAGCGTTTCCAGTTGTACAGTCAAACTCTGTTATTACTGGCGTTGCAATAGCAACTGCAGCAGCAGGCTGACTAATCGTTTGTGATACAGTTGTAAAACAGCCATTACTTGCTGTTACCGTAATGGTATATCCAGCGCCAATTGTATTAGCTAACCCAGTAAACTCCGCCGAAACTGGTGTGCTACTAGTTGGATTCATAGAAACCGCCGTGCCGTCCATCGCTGTAATCTCGAACGTATAAGGATCAAAACCATTGGTATTAATGCTCACTGAAATTGTTCCGTCGGCTGCATTGAAGCAGGTTACATTCGTAAACGCATCAATAGTTGGTGTTAAAGGTTGTACGGCAGCTTCTAGTCGTTGTCTGATAATTTCAGAACAAGTTCCGTCGGTTATTGTAAAGATATATTCACCAACTTGCGATAATCCTGTAAAGATTCCGTCTGTATTTGGCGTAAGTGCACTACCATCAGGGAATGTACCTGTATAAGCGTAAGTTCCTGATCCTCCAGTTTGAGAAATGGTAATCTCACCGCCAGAAATACAGTCAATTGTTTTGATAACGCTCGCTAAAGGAACTAGTTCATCGTACATGGTAATGGCATTGCTTGTTGTCGCATTACAATCCCATTGATCTGAAACAATAACTTGGTATTGTCCAGCACCTAAGTTGCTAAAAACATCTGTAGTTTGTATCGCTCTAAGGTTTACATAAGCGGTGCCATCCCAACGTTGTAGTTGGTAACTATAATTACTTCCTTGTCCGCCAGCTTGGTTAATAACTTGTAACTCACCTTCGAAATTAGCACAATTTTCATTGTTCAACTGTAAGTCTGCCGTAATTGGTGAAGGAATAGTTAAAGTGATGTCTGCTAATTGTAAAGGACATCCATTACTATCGATAACCCATATTTCATACGTACCAGCACCTAGGTTTTCAAATCTAGGATTTGCTATATAGTTTGATGTATCCGTTGGATCAGGGTTTGCTGTTTGGCTAACATAATACCCATAGCCACCCCAACCACCAGTAACATTGGTGATTTCAATACTACCATCAGCATTACCAGGTGCACAGGTAATAGGAGCAACAATTGGAGTTCCAGCAGCTAATGTAGCTGTTGGTTCAGAAATACTGAATGCTCTTCTGTTATCACAAGTTGGTACACCGTCTTGCGTAAATGTTACGTAGTAACCACCAGCTAATAATCCAGTAGCACTTAGGTTTGTATCGTTTCCTGTTTGTATCAGGGTATCATCAGTATAATTTGTTGGCGTATCATTATCATCAAAAATATCCCAAGAATACGTGCCGATATAGGTTGCATCAGCCACTGTAAAAGTCGCCGTACCTGTAGCCGTACCAAAACAAACAACATCTGTAGTAACAGGTGTTGCAACAGTAAAGGTATTTGGGTTAGTAATATTGATAGATGTAAATAACTCACAACCCGTATCTAAATGACGAACGATGAAATTATGTGTTCCTTCTGATAAACCAGCAAACACATTTGATGGTTGCCAAGAAGTTCTATTATTGTTGCTAAATTCAAACCTTGTTGCATCATTGACAGTGGATGTTACAGCAATTGTTACTTCTCCATCATTACCAGGCGTACAGGTTATAGCACTTGAAATAGCCGCGTTTATAGTCAATAATTCATCAAAAGCATTTATCGTTGCTGTTGTTGTTCCGATACAATTATTATCATCATAAACAGTAATGCTATAAGTGCCACCAATTCTATTGGTTTCAATATATTCATTGCTCGGACCGTCTTGAACAATCGTTGATGTTGCGGTATTCTCAAATACGTAACGCACATAAGTTCCTGAGCCTCCTGAAATATTTGCAGGATTCACTGTAATTGTTGCATTATTATCGGTGTTTGAATTAGGAGTACAAGCAAATTGTGCAACATCTGCCAATGGATCAATAGTTACTGCAATTACCACTGGTTCTGTAATTGTAATATCGACATCTGTAAAACAATCATTCGCTCCGATACCTCTAACCACGAAATTACCTGGTGCTAAGTCGGAATAGGTTTGTGTTGTCCCATCAAAAGTAAAATCGCCAGCGGGTACTAAAGGAAAACCTGTAGTGTCAAAACGCAATTCATACGTTAATGGGTTAATGCCATTATTGGTTTGATTTAATGTGATTGTACCGTCATCAGCACCATTGCAAGTAATAGCGGTATGTGTTTCTGTGAAAATTGGTTGAATTGCAGCAGGAACATTTATTGTAAAAGTTCTATTACAAGTTGCAGTATCAGCCGTAGCTGTATCATAAATAGTGATGATATAGTCTCCAGCAGTAGCAGCATTATAAACAAAAGAACCTGTTAAAGCTGTCCGTGCAACTGTTGCAGCACCACTAATGGAATATTCATAGCTTCCAGAACCTGTTAAGGCTTCAATAGTAATGGTAGCATCAGGTAAAACAGTACAATCTAAAACTTTAGTAAGCTCCGCTCTTGCAGAAAGTATAGGGTTTACCACATAAGCAGCTTGCATAGCAGTACATCCATTTCCGTCAATAATATAAACATCGTAAGAACCAGGTGTAATGTTATTAAAAACACCTCCATTATTTAAATAAGTTGTTGGCGCAGCACTACCATTTGAAACAATAGCATATCGAATAACGCCAGCTCCAGTAGCATTAACCGTTAAGCTTATTGGTGAAGTACAATTGTCTTGTGTTAAACTATCTATTGTTGGATTAGAAGTTAAACCTAAAGTAACGAAAGGTAAAGTAACTGGACAACCATATTGATCATTTAAAGTAACGATATAATCTCCTGCGGGTGAATTTACAGGTATCTGAATAGGATTACTTGTTAAGCCTGTTAAAGCTGTAAAACCTGCAGGACCCGTTACATCAAAAGTATATGGTGAACCGCCTCCTCCAGTGATTCCAGAAATAGAAATTAAACCAGGTAAATTACAAGAGATATCTCTTGTAGCTGTCGCAGTTGCGGTTATAGCATTTAATTCATCAACTAAAGCATTTTCACTACCACCTGTACACGTATCTGTAGTACCATCTGTTTGTACCACTTCAATATAATATTCAGCTTCATTTAACCCTGTGACTGTGATTGTATTATTGTAGGCAACATTTATGGCTGTAGCACCGCCACCACTTACTGCTATAGGAGTTGCGTTACCTAATCGATACACTTCCCAACGCATTTGAGTATTAACTGTTGTTGGGTTAAGGGTAAATGTTATTTCGCCATTTGCTAAACCGAAACAACTTGGTGTAACGTCAGTTGTTATCGCTAAAGGCTCTGCAATTAAATCATTCACGTTTTGAAGACTTTGACGTACACAACCTGAGGCATCTCGTACATAAAAAACGTAGGTTCTACCGGGTGTTAATCCTGTCCAAGTATAATTTCCAAAACCAGGGGAAACTGTTGTTGAAACTCCCGCAATTATTCTTTCCGTACCACCAGCTATCCAGGTTGCTGCAGCAGGATTAAAGCTTGAAGGGTTTTCGGAAAAAGCGTATTCATAAGGAGCCACGCCTGCCGTTCCTTGAACCCGAACTTGCAAATCATTACAATCCACTACAATAGCATTCAAATCAATATCTAAATCATCTAGTGGAAATGGAATGATGTATCTTGGAAAATCTCTTTGACAAATAGTGCCACTAGCCAAAGTAACTCGAATAGATGGATTTACAGTCGTTCCAGAAGCATAACCCCTAAGTTCGTTAGAAGTTTGCCATGTAGTACCTCCATCCGCACTATATTCCACCGTACCTGATGGAGCAGTAATATTTAAAAATTCAAAACCATATTGTAAAGGGTCAGGATCATTACAGGTTGCTGGCAATAAAGCGCCAATATCGGCGGTAATTTCTATGGCATTCGTTATTGTAACTATAGTTGAGCTTACAAGACATAAATCTGCATCAGTAACATCAATTCTGTAATTACCAACACCTATTCCGGCAAAAGAATACGATGTTGTGGCAATATTAGTATAGCTTACACCATAATTAATACCGTCTGCTGGCGATAAATCTACCAAAGTGTAATTAAAAGGGCCGTTTCCTCCTGTAACTGTAGCATCAATACTTCCTAAACCATCAAAACATTCAGGCGAAGTTGCTATTCCTGTTACCGTTAAAGGTGTAGCTGTATTTATGATAATGTCTTCCTGAAGGAACGAACATAAATGACTTACGCCGTTATTATCACGTACATGAACATCATAGCCTAACGGATTTGCAGTTGCCATGGCGTTGGTAATCACTAAAGAATTTGTTGTTGTAAATAAACCTGTTGGGTCGCTATTCGCAGGAACAATAGCATATACTAAAGTACCGTTTCCACCAGTGGCGTTAACAGTAATGCTTCCGTCATTACAAGAACTAACATTTATAGCATCAACAGACACCACTAATTGGGGACTTAAAACTACGGTTTCTTGAACGGCATCACAGCCAAAACCGTCTTGTACATCAATCGTATAAGAACCGTTAGCTAAACCAGAAAAAATATGACGTGTTGCTGAGGTATTTGGGTTTAACCAAGCACCACCATTAATTCTAAATTGGAAGTTTCCGTTACCAGGAACTGATGTTACATCAACCTGAATAGTACCATCATTAGCACCTGAATAACATGCTGTAGGCGTTACTGTAAATGTCGGCACTTCTGGAGCATTTACAGTTACCGTTGGTGAAACGGCACTTGTACAAGATCTACTATCTGTAACAACTACCACGTAATTTTCACCGACAGCATTTGCTGCAACATTGGTGAAAATACCCGTATTATTGGTGCTTATTGCTGTTCCAGGCGCTGTATTTATTTCTAATCGATAGGTATAAATTGGCGTTCCGCCACTGGCTATTGCTCTAATCGTAGCTCCTGTATTGTCACAAGTAAAAGCTGTAGTAATAGAAGCTGTTGCTGTTATTGCAATTGGGGCTGTTAAGGTTTGTGTTAATGAAACAGTACAAACTGTTGGGGAGTTCACATCTCTAACCTCAACAGTATACGCTTGTGCTGTTAACCCAGTTACTGTTTGCGATGTTGTAAATGGACCAACAAAAGCAGCACCATTAATACTGTATTCAAACCCACTTGCGCTAAAATTAGTAGCGTTTAAGGTGAAACCTCCATCAGTTCCTCCAAAACAAGAAACATTCGCTGGCGCGGTTAAAGTAGCATTAAATGCTCTTCCGTTTGCTACATTTATAGTAATAGCTGTAGTACAGCCATTGCCGTAATTCACGGTAATCACATGATTTCCAGCTACAATATTATTGAAAATATTGGCTGTTGCGCCCGTTTGTGGTATTCCGCCATCAATAGCATAGGAATATGCAGCATCAAAAGGAGAAACGGTAATATTTCCTGTGCCATCACAATTATAGGCAATAGCGCTTGTTAAGGTTGGAGCTACAGGTAAAGGGTCAATGATTACGTTTGGTAATGTGATAAAACATGTCGTGGCATTCGCATCTCTAACACGAACACTATACGTACCATCTGTTAAGCCAGTAAATACTGTGCCGCCAGTTGTTGAAGCTGTCCAAGTACCTCCATTTATGCTGTATTGATAATTTCCAGAACCACCAGCGGTCGGAGTAACACTTCCTACCGAAATAGCAGCTTCGCCACTAGGTAAACAAGTATAATCTGTAGTTTGTATGGCCTCTGCTGTAATTGCTAAAGGTTCATTTACGGTTACACTTAGAGGTTGTGTACATAAATCAGCATCTTG
Organism: Cellulophaga sp.; assembly: GCA_030731855.1. Taxonomy (GTDB): domain Bacteria; phylum Bacteroidota; class Bacteroidia; order Flavobacteriales; family Flavobacteriaceae; genus Cellulophaga. The sequence continues at coordinate 13,953 of JANQTG010000150.1, forward strand.
TACTAGTACAGCATAAGTTCCTGCTGTTAGGTTCGGGAAGTTATTAGACGTTTGATAACTTGTTCCACCGTTATTACTATAACGATATGGCCCATTACCCCCAGTAATCGCTAAAGATATAGCTCCATTATTTCCGCCGAAGCAAGTTACATTAGTTACTGTTTCAGTAATGGCTATCGGTGGGTTTTGAGTAATGTTGATATCAAACATATCAGTACAAAAACCAGCTGCACCGCCATTATCACGAACATATACATCATAAGCACCAGTAGCCGTAGCAGGTAAAATGTTTGTTGTTGTAAAGTCAGTATCTAAAGGTGTAACTCCATCGGCTACTATAGCATATACATAATTGGTGTCACCACCAGTGGCGGTGATGGTTATATTTGTTGAAGTAGCACAAGTAGTAATCGCACTTGCCGAAGCACTTACGCTTAATGTTGGGTTAATCCTAATCGTTTGTGCCGCAACAGTACATCCTAATTGGTCTTGAACATTAATGATATAATCACCAGATCCTAAATTTGTAAAAGTATATGTGTTCGCCGTAGTTGGACTAGGCGCTAAAAACGGTCCATTATTTATGCTAAATAAAAGTCCGCCATTTCCACCAGTTACATTTACTGCAATAGTACCATCATTTGCACCTGAATAACAGGTTGAAGGTGTTGCTGTAAATGTTAATGCTGTCGGTGCCGTAATGGTTATAGGCGCATCTATAAGGTCATCACAATCTCTAATATCTTTGATTCTTACCAAATAGGTACCCGCTGGAACATTTGTAAAATCTCTTGACATTTGGTATGCGTTTATTACATTACCTGTGGTGTCTTCTAATTGATATTCATAACCAGGTGTTCCTCCAGTAGCCGTTGCTCTAATGATAGCACCGGTATTAGCACATGTAAATGCTGTTCTTATGTTCGCTGTTGCAACAACTGCGGTTGGTTGTGTTATTGTTCTTGTTATTTGTTGTGAACATGAAATATCGTCAACTCTTCTAATATCAATAGTTCTTACACCAGCACCTAAAACAGCCGCTGTAGTTACTGGTGATGTAAGTGAAGTTACAAAAGCACCTCCGTCAATCGAGTATTCAAAACCAGTTATAGGATCAAAATTTTCTACTTCAAAAGTGATGGTGCCGTTGGTACCTCCAAAACAAGTAACATTTGTTGATGAAAGGAAATTAGCTTCAAAAGCTCTATCATCTTCAATAATTACTGTAGAAACTGTAGAAAGATCACAAACCTCTGGGATTTGGTATATTTCGATATCATCTAAAGCAAAATCATTACCATTATTTCCTACTTTTTCAGAACGAATTACAAATTCTAAGGCTGTATTATTGCCAGGGTTAAGGTCAACACTAAAGTTTTCCCATTGTTCTGTTTTTGGTATATCACCTGTTCTAATCGACTGTACTACCGTTCCTGTAGTGGTTCTAATTTCAATAGTTAAGTCAGGATCTAATATGGTACTTGTTCGGTTTACAAGATTAAAAATATAGAGTGATATTCTTAAATCTTGATTTGGGATAACATCGTTTATCGCTTTAGAATAGATTATTTGACCAGGACTTGGTGTGCCCACATTTATGACTAAATAACGACCATCTGGGTTTGCACCATTAGTTGTATGATCTCCAGGGTTTAGCCAAGAACCAAAGGGAGCAACAATTCTGTTGGTTACTGCGTACTCAAAATCGTTAATATTACGGTTATTATCGCCAGGAGGATTAACTGTTTGATCCTCATACCTATACCCTAGGGTATTTGGGTTTTCAATAGTACCACCATACCCAAAATCTTCTACTAATAATAAACTTGGTGTTGGTGGGGTTTGTGACGTATAATTTGTTGTTACATTGTACGTTCCTGGTGCTAAATTTGAAAATATATTACTTGTTGCATCCGGAGTATTTAAGGTTCCGTTTAGTGCATACGTATAATTATAAGTTGTTATATCGGTTCCCACTGTAATATTGCCTGTTCCGTCACAATTATAGTCTACCACAGGAGTTACAGATGGGTCAACAGGATAATCTTCAACAAATACATTCATAGGAAACTCGCATCCTAAAGCATCTCTTACTACAACGGTATTATAATTTCCTGGAGGTAAAATAGCCGTACTATTTGGGCCAAAAGTTGCACCACCATCAAAACTATAGGTATATGGGGCAACACCACCAACAACGTTAGTAATACGTACTTGCGCACCTAAAGCGTCGCAAGTTACATCTCTAGCCACACCAGCCGAAGCTGATAAAGGTAAAGGGTTTGCGATTATATGTTCTAAGGTAACACGACAACCAGAGTCATCAGTAACGACAATTTGGTATGTTCCTGCAGCTAACCCAACAAAAGAGGGTGTGTCTTGAAAAGTTACTCCGTTATCAATACTATACTCAAAAGGAGCAACGCCATTGACCGTATTTATTGTAATACTTGCATTATTACTACTGTTACAAACAATTGGAGTATCATCAGTTACGGAAATAGTCATATTGCCTACATCCAGAAGCGTAACTTCATTGGATATTCTAAAACAACCATTGGCATCAATCGCCACAAAGGTATAGACACCTTCCTCTCCTGGTACTTTGGTAAAAACAAATGGAGCCGTAGGGTTCTCGTCCGTTGGTCCACCAGATAAGGTATAACCAAACTCAAAAATAGGATTACTTTGAAAAGCATCACCGGGAATAGCCGTTATATCTGTGTATAATGCCGTTCCATCTTTACTCCAGATAGCGTAGCTATAATTAGGGTTTACAAAACCACCAGAGGCAGTTAGCACAATTGTTCCAGGGGAACAACCAATATTTGCTAAGGTTACCGCAGAAAGTTGTACCTCATCTACTTCACTAACGGTAATGTTTTGGGTCTCCGTACAACCATCTTGAGTGGTTACAATAACCGTATAATCATCTGGATTTAAATTGTTAAATGTAAAATTGTTGGTGGTTTGTGGCGTAGTTAAATTTACTCTAGTTCCTATTCCATACGAATGTGAAATACCGTCGTTAAATCTTAAATCATAAATATAATTTTCTCGAACGTTTAATACTTGAACGTTTATGCTTCCTAAAGCATTACAATTGGCTGGTGTAGTTCTTAAATTAACCTGAAAGTCTCTGTCTAAAACACCTATTTCTTCACTTTGAAATTCACAAGAATTAGGAATAGGATTTCCGGCAGTATCTAATTGACGCACATCTATTCTGTAGCTACCATTTCTGGTAATATCAAAGCTTGGGCCGTTATTCGCACTAAAAGGGACTACAACGGTATTGGTTGCCGTATCAAATAATTGAAAACCGTATCCTGCTCCTAAATTTGTGACTGTTATGTTTCCATTGGTATTACAAAAAATATCTGTCTTTATAGTATTTACTGCGAGATTATTTTTAAAAGCGCTAAAATAAAACCGACTAGAACATCCGTTAGCATAATTAACCACAAGTCTATACTTGCCGGTATCTGTTACATTAAAGGCGTTTCCTGTTCGAATGGTATTATAACAACTATCCCCTTTAATAGGGCAAGATGGATCAGTAGTGGAACAAGTAGTTTCATTTAATTGTTGCCATTCTATACTTTGTGCGGTGATATTTACCTGTAAGAGCTCTGAGTCATTGGCTCCACATAAAAATATATTGGCCGTAGTTTCTCCATCAATAGAGCATCTTAATATTTCTCCTTGAATATCATTATTTGGATCTGCATCACTATTTCGGTCATTGAAAAAATCTAAAATAGGATTGGTCTGGGTAGTGCCAAAAAGAGTAACCGTCATTATTTCGGTAAAACCTTTACAAGGATCTGCCACAATTTTATCTACAATATACGTACCGGCTTGGGTTACTAATAGGGTGCTAAGATCATTATCAGAATTCCCATCAGTGATGACAATATCTGTCCCAATATCAATTAGGTTATTGTTATTGATATCGCGATACCAGATATAATCATCAAACCCATTACCCGCATCTAAAAGTACATCTGCACCACACAGCTCAACGGTTCTACTAAAGTTACAATCCGATAAATCGTCTAATAAAAAGTTAGTAGCTCCTGGGGTTACAAAACCGCAATTATCAAAATCAGATACACTAGGATCATCTGAAATTACTGCACTATTTAAAACACCCGCGTAGGTAGAAAAAGCAATATTTTCAATTAAGTTAGTACAAGCATCCACAAAATCAAAACAATTCTCCGCCACACGCACCCGCATACGAAGGCTCGTTATGGGGCCATTTATAAGAATGTGTTCATCTGGTATGGCAAATTCAATTTCATTAATAGTTGCATTATACCTGTAAATTACGCCCGTTGGTAAGGTTATGTTGCTTTCATCTAAGGTTACATTTACGGGTAAGACATCACGTATAGTATAAAATCTTTCAAAAGGATCGGTACTGGAAGCATCTCTCCCTGTTCCATGATCATTTCCTAAATTTCTAAAGGACAGTACATAGTCAATAGTTTGCCCAAGATTAACGCCCAGACCCGTAATATCATTTCCTGCAATATCTTCTACTCTTTTTTCAAGAATAATGCTAGGTTCTATTATCTCTACAGAAAAAGAGGCCAAAAACGCCCCATACCCATCTCCTGAAGAGGTAAAACGTAGGGTGGCTCCACTTTCATTATTTGGTAAAATAGTTCTACCAGGATTATCTAGGTTAAACAAATCTAAATCGGTACCTAAGGTATTGGTGCCAAAAGGGTTTCTTGTGGGTACTTCAGCCCCATTCGTTGTAATGGTAGAGTTAAAAAAGTTATTATTGGGGTTTAGACCAGTAGCTAAATTGGTAAACCCAGCATTGGAATTTGCTCGTATAAAAAAGCGATCATTGGTTATTCCTCTATCCCCTTCTAGGGCTCCCACGCCTATTCTTGCTCTTACAGGAAACGGATTGGGTAATGTTCTAAAACCATTTACAGCAACATCTACATTGCCTACAGCGCCAGAAAGTCCGGCATAACCATCAAAAGTGGATATAAATTTTCCTGTTTCTGTAGGGTTTTCATATATAATTACCAAAACCCAACCAGCAGAACTAGAGCCGTTTCTTCTACCCTTAGTAGCTCTTATGTTTGCTACGGTATATTCTCCGTTTGGGTTTGTATTAGAACGCACTAAATCTGTTACGTTTTTGTAACAGATATAGGGAGAATCTTTAAATGAATTATTAATGTTGATGGGATCATACCCATCAAAAATAATATCGTCTTCTTCGCCTACAAGATCAGGAGCGGTATCCGCACTAAGGTCAATGTAGTTTCCAGAGGGTAGTTTAAATTTTATTTGATTCCAGTCTTCAATTCGTGGTGTTCCAGTAAATTGTGCACCAGCATTCGTACTCCGTTCATTGGGGTACGTTGCCGCCCAGTATAAGCCTGCATAACGCACTTGAGAACACGCAGGATCTGCAATGTTCAATTCTGCACTACTGGAGCTAAAGGTGGTAGGATCATTATCAATATCAATATACTCCATCCAAAGGGAGTTATTGTTGGCATTACCATTATAGGGCGTATTGGCTTCGGCGGGGTTTGCTTGTGAAGCTCTGTTTAAAATATTATTCCCCACAAAAATAATATCTCCTCTAATTTCTATATTTCCCCCTTCTAATCTTGGTGTAAAAGGAACAGCTTCTTGCGCATTCGCTCCAGAAAGCAGACAAAATAGTAGGATAAAAAAAAGGATAGTTTGTTTTTTAATCGAAATAGCTTGGTTCATTATTCAACTATATTTGCGGTCGTTTATTATGTTTTAAATCAGCTTTCTTCAAAAGAAAAATTAAATTATTTTCTATGTACTGTAGCGAGTGATTCTAGATTTAAGAACAAATATGCTTTAAATGCTTTGCTTTCAAAATTTAATGTTGTAGGCTAGTTTGTTTCTGTTGTGAAAGGCAAATAACTTAGGGTGTCTATATTCAGAAAAATAACCTTTTGTAGGTAATAAGACTCTTAATTTTCCATAAAATGGGGAATTATAAACTAAAGGTAGATGCTTTTTATAAGCTACTATTTGGACACTATTATTCGCAATTTTTAAGAGTTATATTGGATGAAAAATAAGTCTAAAAAAGTAAAATACTAGATAATAAATTTTAAAACTAGTCCTGGATAAAATCTATTTTTAAATCAAAATTTTTTGAGCCTTTTTTAGATTTAATAGGAAATATATTGTGTAATAAAATGTGTTTTTTAGTTTAAAAAAATACTGAGGGACAGGAAGAGTTTTTTAGTAAAAAACGATGGTGCTAGATTTTTTATAGCACAATAACATTATCTAACCAGCGCTGTAAAAGTATGTCATTATTAGAAATATCAACAATATAAAACTTAGAAAAGCTTTTAAATGCGCGTGATGTTTGAATAGCTTCAATAGTAACAGAAACTGGAGCAAAGTAGTTAGAATGAACCAGAAATAATTCTCCTTTTTGCTTTAAAAGGTAACCTACGTGACCTTCATCAAAACCTATAAAATAAATACCATCTTTTGTTATACGATCTATTTCTTCAATGGCTTTTTCATAGGTTTCTTCTTGTATGGTAGTAATTTCAGTACCACAACTTATTACTTTTGCTTCATCAATAGGTGATTTTTGTGCTAATTTATATCGATTTAGTTTTATACCCATATCACGTAAAGTAGTTGATATAAAATAACCACAAGCAATTTTGCCTTGATTTGGCACCTCCGTATGGCCTCCAAAACTCCAAGGAGTTCCGTACCAATGCGGTATAATCTTATTTACTAAATGATTTGCGAAAGCTGCTTTTATGCTATCCATTGAAACAACTCCGGCTAGTAGTCCTGCTTTCAATTCATTTTTAAGCAGACCAACATCGGCTTTTGTGGTTGTATAAGAAACATTAATATTGTTTAATTCTGGGTTAAAATAAACAATCATTTGTTCCTTCAAAATCGACATTTCAGCAATAGGTAAGGGTTTATGTTTTGAAATTAAAGTTTCTTCAACTTTTTTTATGCTTGGGTTTTCACTAGTTAAGTTAAATAATAGAAGAAGAGAAAAAAACATAGTAGGTTGTATTTAATTAATGGGATATTTTAATTAAAACAACGCAACAACTAGAAAGTAATTTTATTAGAAGTGTTAAATTTTAAGATCTAGTATCAAATACTAAGGTTTACAGCCCACCAAACTTCGTAATCTCTAGGTATTAAAGGCCTATAACTTTGGAAACCTTGATCAGCAATTTTTAGCCCGGTAATTTCATTTTTTTCATTTCGCACATAGCTTATAAAAATAAACGAATGGCCATATGGATCTAGACTTTTAATATCAACACCACGAACCACCTTTTCATAATCAGCTTTAAAACGCCAAACTTGCATAGGCGCTCCAGGCCTTAATGTTCCGCCCCAAATACCTGTACTATCTACTAAATTGCCCATACCCGCATAAGCTATTGCACCAGCATTTCCCTTTCCTCTATACTCCTCAGGAAGGCTTCGCCACCCTCTATGTGTTCCAGATGCCGATACATAAATATAATTATAAACTTCTTTTGGTGAATAGAACTTAGAACGCATGCGTTCTGGTAAATCGGCATACATTACATGACCATGAACTTGTTTATAAGCCTCGTCAAAACGACGTTTGCTTACCGTAAGGCAATGACCTCCCGGCTCTTTATTTTCGCTATTTAAGTAATTTGCTACAATTCTATCTGCGACGGGACTTCTGATTTCTGATATATTTTCAGCCAACATTACTTCTTCTAAAACGTTTTTTGCCTTAATATTAAAGGCCTTTGTTATAGAATCTAATATAATAGACTCACTGCGGTTCGTTTCTTTTCTGCTAATTCCAAAATGCTGGTCATAAATATTATTATTTGAAAATGAAAGAGTACTATCTGTTATATCTTGTTTTAATGATGTATCATAAAAATCGAGGATACTTACCTGTTGTTTAATTTTTTTACTTGCAGTACACGCTAAAATTAGAGTGCAAAAAACACTGATTAAAGCAATCAAGCTAAAATTTTTTTTCCACACTATTTTACATAATCTGCTATTCATTTTTTTTCTCAGAATCTTATGTCTTAAATTTAAGTTATTAAAACTTTAAAATTAATACCATCACAAAGGTAGCCTTATTGTGGTGTTGAAGTTAACTCAAACAGATTAGAAAAAGGAATCTACTTTTGGATTTTTTGTCTTAATACAAATAATCCTTTTTTCTTTCCGGTTTTTAAAAAAACCCTTGGCATAACTAAAGTTTTGTCCTGTTTTTCACTATTACAACAGGCAAAAATCTAAATACATTTTACAAGGGGTAAAGCTATTCTTTTCAACTTTAAACAATCTATTTTAATTTTTCTTTCTATTGAAGAAAAAAATATGTCTAATTAGGTTTTACAACTTCAAAATATTGCGGCATTCAAGAAGTTTAATGTATTATGATACCTTATTTGTAAAAATGTGTCTTGCGAACAAAAAAGCAATACAATAAAGATTCTTTTTTATAGCACCATTACTATTTTTGCAATAATCTAAACTTGGCAGATATAAATTTTTTACAGCAATTGAATATTAAAAAAGATAGTAGATTCGTTTTTACTTTGGTATTCTTGCGACAGATTTAGTAAAAAAAACTTAATTATATTTTCTAGAATTATTTCTATAGATGAATAAAAATACAGCAGAACAAAAGCGCATAAGCGATAATTATAGTGGAGATAAAGACTGGCTAAAATGGGGGCCGTATTTAAGTGAAAGGCAATGGGGTACTGTTCGCGAAGATTACAGTGCTAATGGCGATGCTTGGCATTATTTTCCGCACGAACACGCCAGAAGTAGGGCGTACCGCTGGGGAGAAGATGGCTTGGCTGGCATATCTGATAGGTATAATAATATCTGTTTTAGTGTAGCACTTTGGAACGGAAAAGATAATATTTTAAAAGAACGTTTATTCGGACTTACAGGTCCTCGAGGTAATCACGGAGAAGATGTAAAAGAGCTGTATTATTACTTAGAAAATACCCCTTCGCACTCGTACATGAAGCAATTGTATAAATATCCGCAAGCTGCTTTTCCGTATGCTGATATGGTAGAAGTGAATGCAAAACGCAATAGAGATGAACTTGAATATGAAATTTTAGATACGGGTGTTTTTGATGATAATGCTTATTTTGATGTACTCACAGAATACAGTAAGGCCGATAATGAAGATATTTTAATTAAAATTAGCGTTACTAATAAAGGTAAAAAAGCGGCGCCAATACATGTGTTACCTACCTTATTAATACGCAATTATTGGAGTTTTCGCGAAATGCCAGAAAAACCGGTAATTGAGAAAAAGGTTCAAAATAATATGTCTTATGTAGGTATAAAGCATTGTTTTGTTGGCGAATATAATTTGTATTTTGATGAAGCTTCTCAACTTTTATTTACTGAAAACGAAACCAATATGGAAACTGTTTTTATGGCTAAAAATGATAGTCCATATAAAAAAGATTTATTCCATAAAGCGGTTACTTCTGGTGATTATTCATTGCCAACAGCAATAGAACAAGGCACTAAGTTTTCGCCATTATATCCTTTAAATATTAAAGGAGGAGCAACGCAAGTTATTAAATTACGATTAACGAAAAATACGCTTAAAGATCCTTTTAATACCGAATTTGATGCTATTTTTAAACAAAGAGCAGAAGAATGTGATGCCTTTTATGACAGTAAATTAAAAGACAAAGAACAACAGAAAATTCAAAAACAAGCTTTTGCAGGTTTATTGTGGTCCAAACAATACTATAATTACGATGTAGAGCGTTGGTTACACGGCGATCCAAAAGCTTCAATACCAGCGCCGGAAAGGTTATCGGGCAGAAACAACACGTGGACAACCCTTAGAAACCATGATATTATGCTGATGCCCGATGCTTGGGAATACCCTTGGTATGCTGCATGGGACTCTGCATTCCATTGTGCTACCATGGCATTAATTGATCCAGATTTTGCTAAAAAACAATTACTATTATTTACAAAAGAATGGTACATGGCACCTAGTGGTCAAATACCGGCTTACGAATGGAATTTTAGTGATGTTAATCCGCCAGTACAGGCATGGGCAACATTAAGAATTTATAAAACAGAAAAAGAAACTACTGGCAAGGCAGATCATCAGTTTTTAAAACGAATGTTTAATAAACTAGCCTTAAATTTTACGTGGTGGGTAAACCGTATAGATGGTAGTCAAAATAATGTTTTTCAAGGTGGTTTTTTAGGATTAGATAATATTGGCGTTTTTGATAGGAGCCATGGAGTGCCTGGTGGCGGTACTTTAGAGCAGGTTGATGGTACTGCTTGGATGGCATTGTATTGTTTAAATATGCTGGAAATTAGTTTAGAATTAGCCTTAGAAGATAATTCTTATGACGATATGGCCATTAAATATTTTGGTCATTTTATTTTTATTGCAGAAGCATTGAATAAAATGAGTATCGAAAATAAAGGTATTTGGGATATTGAAGAAGGTTTTTTCTATGATAAATTAATATTACCAAATGGTAGTTTTCAGTCTATAAAAATACGATCTATCGTGGGGATGCTTTCCATAGCCGCCGTACTATGCATTAAAAAAGAAACCTTAGAGAAATTACCTAAATTTAAACAAGCTGTACAATGGTTTAAAAATCATAGATTAAAAAGCTTAAAATACCCGGTTATACAAGAATTTGCAGATGGTGATGATCTATTATTGTCTTTAGTGCCCGAAAAAAGAATGAAAATTTTAGTAAAGGTACTTTTAGATGAAAAAGAATTTTTGAGTCCCCATGGTATTCGTTCTTTATCAAAGGTGCATGAAAAACCGTATCATATTGATATTAATGGCGTTAATTATAACATTAAGTACGAGCCTAACGAATCAACAACATCGCTTTTCGGTGGTAACTCTAACTGGAGAGGTCCTGTATGGTTTCCAATGAATTATTTGTTTATTCAGTCGCTTAATGAATATTATGCTTACGCGGGTGACGACTTAAAATTTGAGTATCCAACGGGAAGCAAAAAGCTACTTAATTTAAAAGAAATTAGTGTAGAAATTAGTAAAAGGCTGATTTCTATTTTTGAAAAAGACAAGAATGGAGATCGAATTGTACATGCTTTGCATAAAGATATATATGCCCGCGAAGATTTTAAAGATTTAATCTTATTTTACGAGTATTTTGATGGCGACAATGGGCGTGGCATTGGCGCATCGCACCAAACAGGTTGGACCTCATTAGTGGCCAATTTAATTGATGAAATATCTTAGTTGGTTGATGGTTGATAATTTTTCGTTGTCCGTTGCTCGTTGATGGGAAAAAGAAAAGAGGAGATGGTTGATGATGTTTTTTTGAACTTGAACTTGTGCTTGTGCTTAAACTTGAACTTGAAACTCTCGCACGGAGCGTGGTCATTGAGCGTAGCCGAAGTGTGAACTTTTTATGGTTGATTGTTATCAGTTGATAGTAAAAAATAGGTAACGCTTGTTTGTTGATGGTAATTTTATTATTGATTAACTTAAAACGTTATTTTTGAACTTGATACTCTTGTACTGAGCGTGGTCATTGAGCGTAGCTGAAATGTAGCTAAAGTGTGAACTTTTTTATAGTTAAATAAAATTTATTTTTGACTTTTGACATTCGACTTTAAAGACTAATTTTTAAAACTTTTTACTATGTACATGTGGATTCTTTGGAC
>JANQTG010000150.1:25788-31033 GCA_030731855.1 Cellulophaga sp.
AGCATAGCAAAAGTAATGTGGGCATACACGAATTTGTACATTTAATTGATAAAGCCGACGGTGCCGTTGACGGCTTACCCGAAAGTTTAATGCACCAACAGTACGTGATGCCTTGGCTGAATGCGATACATGAAGAAATTGAAGACATTAAACAAAACAGTTCTGACATAAACCCCTACGGTGCCAACAGTAAAATTGAATTTTTTAGCGTAGCGAGCGAGTATTTTTTTAGCCAACCTAAAAAGTTTAAGAAAAATCATCCTGATTTGTATGCTGTTCTGGCTAAGATTTATGCGCAAGAGCTTTAAAATTGAAACTCAACAACTTTCTCCGTAAGCTGGTAGCCGCCAAAAACGCCAATACCTCCTTCGCCTACGATATTGTTGGGAGCTATACTATATTCTATAAAAGGGTTACCATCGTTAATACTGTTTAAATAGGAAGCATTCAGATTCTGAAATACAATCTCTTCGGTGTGTGCCACTTGCAAGGTTATTTGAAGAGATGAGCCTTCTGTTCTTGAGAAAAAACCGAAAGTTTTCCCATTTAAAGGAGCACCATCCCTAAAAGTATCTGTTAAAAATCCGCCATTTTCAGAAAATAAGATTTGGGCAAAACTATCTTGTTGAAAAGTAACTTGATAAAAACCACCTATGACATAAAAATTTCGGCCACCCAAAATATCTGTAAAACCAATATTAACTTCAAATGAACCATCATTTTGAGTGTTTTCAAAAATAATATTTTCTTCTATACGCTCAACTTTTTTCGGAATTTTACAACTTGCCGTAAAAGTTTGCTCTTGGGCAATTACCTCTAAAAAGTATTCGTTATCTTCTAAAATTGTTAGGTTTGTTGCCTCCGTAATATAGGCTCGTTGTTCATCGGAATAGAATAATTGTGCTTCATTACTATTAGTGTCAGAGATCGTTACTACGGCATCTTTAATTAAAAATAATTTTTCATTTTCTTGTTGATTATTAAAACTTAGTGGTGTGCCAATACTAGATAAGGCTCTAGAAACCTGTATGGTCAAAAGTGTATCTGTTGGCGAAATATAACCTTGAATCGACACTTTTTCTTCCGTATCTAAAAGTTTATCGGCGTCAACCACCTTAGTACACCCAAATAAAAAAATAGAAAATAGAAAAAGTAAGGTGATGTGTAATTTCATGTTTTAAAATTTTAAGGTATAGTTAAAAGAAGGGATTAACATTAAAACTGAGACTCTTTTCAAAACGTTTTCATCAGTCCTTTCTATGGTTAAATCGTCAAAATCAAAATCTTTTTCTTCAATAATATAAATAAAGGGGTTTTGTCGGGCATACGTATTATAAAGAGAAAAACCCCAGGTTCGTGTGTTATTATTTTTTGTCTTTTTATGAAATTGAATTCCTAAATCTAAGCGGTGACTACTTTCTCCTCTAAAATTATTGCGACCGGTGCTTAATTCTTCCGTTTGGTTAAAAAATTGGTTATTATTGAATACAGGAAAAGCTATCTGATTATTTAAACGCTGTAGGTTAGGCAAGGTAAAATTATTCCCTGTAGAAAACACCCAAGTGCCTGAAAGGGTTATTTTTTCATGGGGTTTATAGATCCCAACTAGAGAAATGTCGTGTCTTCGATCATAGCGATCAAAGAATTTATTGCCCAAGTTCAATTCATCAAACTGGCGTTCGGACCACGAAAGTGTATAGCCTAACCAACCTGTTAATCGTCCTGTTTGTTTTCTAAATAAAATTTCACCACCATACGCCCAACCTTGGCCTGCGGTAATGTTATCTTCCCAATCTATACTTTCACCACTTTCTAAATTATCGAGCGCTAAAAAAGAAGCTCCTTCTTTGTAAGCAATTACATCATCTAATTTTTTATAATAACTTTCAACCGTTAAAGAATAGTCTTTTTCTTGAAAATCTTTGGCAATGCCAATAGCAAATTGTGTTGATCGCTGAGGTTTTACTCTATCGGTCGAAGACACCCATAAATCCGTAGGAAGGCCAATACCCGAACTAGACAATAAATGAATATACTGATTCATACTTGCAAAAGAAGCTTTAAAAGCTAAATCTGGTTTTAAAGTATAAGCCAGCGCAAGCCTTGGTTCAAAATTTACATAATTCTCTGCATCATAGTTAAAAAAGCTAGTTCTAAAACCCGTAGAAATATTTAGTTTGTCCGTTACGCGCCAATCATCTTCCACATACACGCCACCTTCAAAGGAATTGAGTTCTTGAGTGGTATCTACATTGCCGCTAAAATCATCTCTAATTAAAACTCGTTGTGGCACAAAATTATGTCGAGTAGCTATAGCCCCTATTTTAATACTATGATTGTTATTAGGGTAATAATCAAAATCTATTTTAGCCGAATAATCATTAATACCCGAGCTAGTAAGAAATTGATATTCGTCTATGCTACCATCACTTAAAACATCTTCATACTCCGTTTTCACCTCGAACTTATAATTACTAAAAATCAGCGAAGTATTGGCGAATAATTTATTGTTAAATTGGTGGTTCCAGCGGAGTGTTGAGGTAATATTTCCCCAACCTAAATTAGTTCTATCGTTTGTTGTATCGTCTTTAAATTTGGCATAAAATTTATCTTCACCATAATAATTACTCCAATAAATTTTGTCTTTTGAACTGAAAATATGGTGAATTTTAAAGTTCAGATCGGTAAAAAAGTATCCGCCAGTTTCATCTTCTGGTAAAAAAGGTTGTATAAGTAAATCAGCATACGTTCTACGTCCGCTAACGATAAACGAGGTTTTCCCCTTATTTATAGGGCCTTCAAGAACAAAGGAAGAAGAAATTAAACCAATATTTATTTTTCCTTCCATTTTTTCTTTGTTTCCATCTTTCATTCCTATATTAATCACAGACGATAGTCGACCACCATAGCGGGCAGGAAAGCCACCTTTAAAAGCCTCAACTGATTTAATGGCATCGCCATTAAAAACGGAGAAAAAACCAAACAAATGATTTGAATTATATACTACCGCTTCGTCTAAAACAATCAGGTTTTGATCTGGTGTACCTCCTCTGACAAAAAAACCAGCACTACCTTCTGTTCCTCCTTGAATACCTGGTAACAACTGTAAAGTTTTAAGCACATCTTGCTCGCCAAGCAAGGCAGGAATATCTTGCACATCGTTGGGATTAAGCCGAATAGAACTCATTTGTGTTACCTTACTTTCTTTAACTTTATGATCTGCCATAACCACCACCTCATCTAAAGATTGAGATGTGGGGACTAAATCAATAGCTAATTCTAGATTGCTATTTAAAATAATTTGTTGTGTTTGGGTAGTAAAGCCAATATATGAAATTAGTATGTTATGTTTTCCTTGAGGCAAGCTTAAAGAGAAAAAGCCATACTCGTTAGTGGTTGCACCTAGCTTTAATTCGGGTACGTAAATAGACACGCCAAATAGGTTTTCACCACTACCACTTTCTTTAACATAACCGCTAATTGTGTATTGATCATTAGTTTGGGTTACTGATTTATTTGTAACAGTAAATAAAAAAATTTCAGTACTAACTTTTATGTGTTTGTTTTTTGCTTTTGCACTGTATGAAAAACAAAAAACAAAAAAAATGGCGCAGAAAGCTTTAAACTTCAAACAGTGAGTATTATGATTTTTATTTAAAAAGATCTGGTTAGTTTTAAATTTCGCCATTTTTAATAGCACTAATATGTTTGTAAATGAACTACATTTTTACAATATAATGCAGAAGAATCTTAAAAAAATATTTTTTTAAGTACAAGTCTCTACCTAATTTTTTAATAAAATGGCATATCATTATAACATCTAAAAGGATATTCATTATAATTGTGTATTTTTGCTATACTTTTTTTGTTTTAAATCGAAGTAATGTAAAGACTTTGTTTACTGTTCTTTAGGGGAAAAGACCAATCAAATAAAAGTAAAAATTAATTATTCAACCACCCAAAATAAGTATTATGTCAAAAAATGGCAAAGAGGTACTCGATATAAATCAAACAGATCAAGAAAATAGTTCAAAAATTGAATTGATTAAGAATTTAATTTTTGGTGAAAATATCCAAGCGTATAATTCAGAATTTGATGCGCTGAAAAGAGACATTCTTGATAAAAAAAACGCTTTAGAAGCACTTATCGAAGAGGTTAGAACAGAATTAAGTTCGGCAATAGACACTGTTGCTACCGATGTTAATATTCGAATAACAGAACTAGAAGATAAACTAGAGGACAAAATAGAACAGTTAGATAGTGATAAGCTCAACAAAAAAATGTTGGGCAATTTATTGATCGAATTAGGTGAAAAATTAGGTAAAAAATAGTTTTTTTAAATAGCTATTGATATGGTTGAAAGAGACAAAGTTGAGCTTTTAAAAGACATTTTGTTCACTGACGACCGTAAATTTGCCGAAAAAATAGCGGAGCGAATTTCGATTATAGAGCAAACGGTTAACGAAAGAAAAAATCTTTCTGAAAAAGTTAATCCTATTATTGCCCAAGAATTAGCCAAATTTCTCAAAGAAATACCTACCGCTTTAGGACCTACCATTACTGCTACACTAAAAGAAGAAATTAGAAAAAACAAAGAAGAGATTGTTGATGCTTTATATCCTATATTGGGTAAAATGATTAAAAAATACATCTCTCAAGAAATAAAATTACTAATCGAAAAAATAAACAAACAATTATCTGTTAAAAGCTGGTCAAGAAAATTCAAATCATGGTTTGGTGATGTAAAAGAAGCAGAGCTTGTGTTAAGCGAATTATCTTCGGCTTCCATAGAGCAAGTATTATTGATTGAACGCGGTTCAGGAATTTTAGCGGCTAGTTATTCAAAAACCAAAACAATCGATGAAGATATGATTTCTGGAATGCTTACTGCGATCAAAGGATTTGTAGAAGATGCTTTTGGTCAAAAAAATCAAAATTTAGAACTTATAGAGTACGAATTATATCATATTCACCTTCAAAGCTTTGTAGCCTATTATGTAGCAGTGGTGGTTTCTGGCAACTATACTTTACAAGCAAAGGGTAAAGTTCAAGATTTAATCTTTGATTTTTACGACGATTTTAGTGGTAAAAATCTAGACAAATTATTCTCTTCTTCCGATGAAAAAAGAAAAATAATGATAGACAGACATTCTTTAGAGAGAGAATTAGCCCATAAATTTTCTCATGCAAGTATCTAAAAAAATAGTAGTCTTAGGCCATTTCGGAGTAGGTAAAACCTCCTTA
>JANQTG010000150.1:31133-33791 GCA_030731855.1 Cellulophaga sp.
AGTATCTAAAAAAATAGTAGTCTTAGGCCATTTCGGAGTAGGTAAAACCTCCTTAATTAGGCGGTTTGTAGAAGATAGTTTTTCAGACAATTATAAAGTATCGATAGGGGTACATATTACAAAAAAAGTTGTAGAAATTACCGTCGATAATACCGTTTCTTTAATTCTTTGGGATTTAGAAGGAACGGATGATTTAAGCACTATCAGAGATGCCTACCTCTTAGGAACACACGGCGTAGTTTTTGTGTTTGATGTTACTCGACCTTCTACCTTTGCGCATCTTAATCGTGATCTAGAAGTCGTAAAAACTAAAATGCCTAAAATACCCACTATGGTTGTAGGTAATAAGATAGATTTGGTGGTTGTTAAAGAACTAAAACAAGTATTAAAACAACAAAAAATAGCTACAGATTTTTTAACAAGTGCAAAAACAGGTGATGAAGTAAACACACTGTTTTTTAATTTAGCAAAACTTTTACATTAGATGCTAAAAAAATATCAACAAGAATATGCTGTTAAAAACGTACAGTTTATTTTAATAAATACCAACGGTGAGCTACTAGAATCAGACCAGGCAATTTTTAAAATTAGTCTAAAATCAAGCATTTTTGATATTCATCCTTTTTTTGATTGTTTGCATGCGATAAAAGATGCGTTAGACAAAGAAATCTGTTTTAATTGTGTTCATTTTAAGGTTAATGGTAAGGAGTATATAACAGACATTACTTTTGTTAAAAAGCCAGAAGGTATATTGGTAACCGTCGCAGATTATACCGCTCACTACAATTCATATCAAAAAATTGCACAAGCGCGCAATGAGTCTATTATTCATGGAGAACTCATCGCCATAAAAAATGCGGAGTTAGAAATCCGAGAAAATTTTAAAAACACCTTTATACGCAACTTTAGTCATGAGTTGCGTAATCCGCTAACAAGCATCATATCTATTACCAAAATTTTAGGAGATACAGAACTCACTGCACAACAACGTACTATGATTGATTTTCTGAATCAATCGAATTCAAATTTAAAACTTTTATTAGAAGACATTTTAAGTATAAGCCTAATTTCTTCTGGCAGTCTAAAACTAAGAGAGTCTAAATTTAGTTTATATCAGCTTTTTGAACTTGTAACGTTTACATATCAAGCAAAAGCGCAAGAAAAAGGCTTATCATTCATTTTAAAAAAGGATTCAAAAATACCTGATTTAGTTGAGGGTGATCGTCTTCGTTTATATCAGGTAATTACTAATCTTTTAGATAACGCTATAAAGTATACTCATGAAGGGCAAATAATACTAGATATTCAATACAATCAAAAGAGAGCAAATAAGGTAAATTTACGATTTGAAGTTAACGATACCGGAGTTGGTATTGCGGATGAAAATAGCACAATTATTTTTGAAAGCTTTTCTCAACTTAACACTATAACCAATAATATCTCATCAGGCACTGGGCTGGGCTTATCGATTGTAAAAGGATTATTAACACTTATGGGTACTGAAATAAAAATGAAATCAAAAGTAGGAATAGGTTCTACTTTTTATTTTGATTTAAGTTTAAAACAGCCTATTGCATCAAAATCAAAGCAAATAATAGTAAAAGAAACTAAAAAGAAACAACCTTATTTAAAATCAGATAAAAAGTTTAAACTTCTTTTAGTAGAAGATGATATTAATATACAAACAGTGCTCTTTAAATTACTTTTAAATACCAATCATTTTTTTATAGACATTGTTAGTGATGGCGCACTTGTTATTGAGCAGCTAATTAATGACGAGTATGATGTTATTTTAATGGATATTAATTTACCAAATGTTCCTGGCGATCAAGTGGCACGAGCTATAAGAGAATTTCCATTTAAAAATATAAAAAACATTCCGATTATTGGGTTAACAACTTACGCCTTTAAAGAAGATACCCTTGGTTTTAAGCAGGCAGGTTTTAATACCATAATCTCTAAGCCTTTTGAACACGAAATATTATTAGATGCTATTTTTAAAAATTTGAAAATAAAATAACTTTTTAATTTTTAAAAGCGACAAACATCTTTAATAATAAAGTAAGTTTAAACCTACAAGTGTGTATTTCATCGATTAAATATTACATTTAATCGATGTTTTTAATTTAGAATCTTGTCTTTTCTTTGAATTGTTTGAAGATCTATACTTTTACATCAGAATAAAAAATAAGTATAATAATATAGTTTTTCTAAGACAATAATCATGAATACAGATATTTCCTTTTGGGTAATTCTTTTGTTTTTATTGAGTACTTTCTGTTTTTTATTCGCACTAGCTTTACTTGTAAACTCTTTTTTGCCAAAAAAAAATAAAGCATGGAAGGTTGGTAAAAAAACAATAAATAAAATAGAATAAGACGAAGAATGAAAAACATCATCATATCAATAATCATGGGTATACTTTGCATATGCACTTGGCTTTTTGCAGCATCTGTATTAAACTCTTAAAAAATAATAGCGATAGCACAAACACTAACCATGTTATAGAAGTGCAAAATAATAGCAAACCCATTTACAATGGTTGAATAGTAAAGTGTTTGTTATGTTCCCCTAAGGGTATTTGAAGAAATTCAGATACCCTTTTTTTAATGAAACCCAATATTGACAAGCACATAGTGCGCAGACAATATTGATGGT
>JANQTG010000150.1:33891-42544 GCA_030731855.1 Cellulophaga sp.
TTTTTAATGAAACCCAATATTGACAAGCACATAGTGCGCAGACAATATTGATGGTTGAATTAATCCCGCTAGAGCGGGATCTGTTAATCTAATTAGAATATTTTTTACCCAATTTTGACAAGCACATAGTGCGCAGACAATATTGATGGTATCCCCGGCCTAATCTGGCAGGCAGGGTAACCATTTTAGTCGCTGAATGCAGTTGAAGCTTAGCGTACTCTTTTTTTTTGTAAAAATGTTTAAGTCGAAATTAAAAAAGCTTTAAAAATGCAACCAAACTGGTGGTCTAAATTTTCTTCTTTCAAAAAGAATAACCGCTATTAAATAAAATTAATCTTTGATTGTATCCTAATAACAAGTTTCTATCTATTAGTCTCCATGTCTTAAACTAGCGTTTTTAAGAAATAACAACTGCACCACAACAAATGAAACGCTTTGTTATTTTACGAAACTAATTATTAAGTCAACTTACTTATCTTTAGCTTTATTTTTTTATTTGTAACTATTTTACAATATGAACTTCAGCAAAAAATTAATTGCATTACTCCTTGGCCCTATAATTTTTATACTTTTTATAATATTTCAGGCCCCATCAGGAATGTCGAGCAATGCCTTTATAATGGTGGGTATAACCTTATGGATTGCTATTTGGTGGATTTCAGAAGCTGTACCTATTGCTGTAACCTCTTTATTGCCTATAGTATTGTTTCCTGCAACAGGTATTTTAAACATCAGTGAAACTACTGCGGCGTTTGGAGACAAATACGTGTTTTTATACTTAGGCGGCTTTCTTTTGGCTATAGCTATTGAAAAATGGAATCTTCATAAACGAATGGCATTACACATCATAAATAGTATAGGCACAAATATTTATGGTATTATTTTGGGTTTTATGGTCGCCACAGCCTTTTTATCTATGTGGATTTCTAATACTGCAACAGCGGTGATGATGCTCCCCATGGGAATGTCAATAGTTTCTACCTTAAAAGATAATCCTACAACGGATGAAAACGAAAATACTATTTTTGGAAAAACGTTAATGTTGAGTATTGCTTATGCAGCTTCTATCGGTGGTATCGCAACATTAATTGGTACACCGCCTAATCTAGTATTTGCAGGATTTGTGCAAAAAACCTACGGCATAGAAATTACTTTTTCACAATGGATAAAATTTGGATTACCCATAGCTATTTTACTGTTAGGAATTGCTTGGCTCTACTTAACACGAGTTGCTTATAAATTTAAACAAGTAGAATTCCCAGGAGGAAAGCAAGAAATAAAAAGACTCTTACGCGAACTAGGTCCTATTAAAAAAGAAGAAAAAATAGTATTTCTTGTTTTTATTATCACCGCTTTATGCTGGGTAACACGATCGTTTATTATTCAAAAATTTATTCCAGGTATAGATGATACAGCGATAGCAATTACAGCAGCCATTGTACTTTTTACAGTACCGTCGAGCAAAAAAAACGAACCTTTAATTCATTGGGGTGACGCCGTAAAAATACCTTGGGGAATTATTTTATTATTTGGAGGTGGTATGGCACTTGCTACAGGTTTTGAAACCACAGGTTTAGCGGTTTGGTTAGGTAATCAAATGGGCCTGCTAGAAGGAATATCACTCTTTTTATTAGTCTTAATTATTATCACAGCGGTAAATTTCTTAACCGAAGTAACCTCAAACTTAGCAACTACAGCTATGTTGATGCCAATTTTAGCGCCCATCGCCTTTAATTTAAACGTGAATCCTTTTATACTTATGGTAGCTACTACGGTCGCAGCATCTTGTGCTTTTATGCTTCCGGTGGCTACACCACCAAACGCTGTCGTTTTTGGATCAGGTTATTTAAAAATATCCGATATGATAAAAGCTGGTTTTTGGATGAATATAGTCTCTATAATTTTACTCACCCTTATTGTGTACTTTGTTTTACCATTGCTTTGGGATTTAGATGCTTTAGTATTTTAACGGAATATAGGGGTGAAATTATCACCAAAAAAAGGTGTTTTTAAAAGCCTGGTTAGCTTTACTTTTGATATCTAAATAACCTATAATACTAAGAATAAAAAATATTATTAGTCTCTTATGTATCATGGCAATACTTTTATTAAATTGAGCTGAATTGATAGAAAAAAGCTTGATACAAACTAGCTATATACCACTACTCTACCTCCCTAATCATTTCAATTCCGTCTTGAATATTAAGTTTGTCTTTGGGGAGAAAACCTTTGGTAATTAAAACAAGACCACAGATAATTAAGACTATTCCAAGAGCTTTTTTTACTAAAAATATTCGTTTTGGTGTAAGTTTTCTTCGTAGTTGTTTTGCTAATATTATTTTTATAAGATCTGTGATAAAATAGGCGGCAATTACAGCGGTAAAAAAAATGATTATTCTATCACTATTATTATCTAAACTTGGGCCTACAATAATGATTATGCCCAACCAAAAAACAAGCACTCCAATATTTATAAAGTTTAATAAAAAGCCTTTTATAAATAAACTAACATAATCTCCACTCGTGACTTTTACATCTTCGTCACGCAATTTTACTTGCTTTTTTTTAAACGTAATAATTCCGTAAATTAATAAAATAACCCCTCCAAAAACATATAAACCTGGTTGGTTGCTTAGGTTTTGAAGTAACTGAAAACTACTAAAATAAGCGATGGTTATAAAAACAATATCGGCTATAATTACGCCAATATTAAAAATTAATGCTGCTCTAAACCCTTTAGTAGCACTAGTCTCTAAAAGCACAAAAAAAACAGGCCCAATCATAAAACTTAGAAAAAAGCCTAATGGTATTGCTGCCTGTATATCGTCTAACATAAATGATATTTCTGAATTTTATTTATTACTAATAAATTGGTTATCTATATATTTTCTTTTACAATATCACTTCAAAGAAAATACACCTACTGACATTTATATAGATTTAATTATGGAAAGAATTTCACCTTTAAATTAGAAGAAATAATAACAAACATTTTTAATTATTCATTCTTAATTTTCAATTAAAACTTACATCCTCTTTATAGTGCCACCAAAAACCGTTTTTTCGTCCATTTTCTTTGGATCGCCATAAACTAGAACTTCTCCTCCTGCTTTTACACTTGCTTTTACGTAATTAACCGCATATATCTCTGCTCTAGATCCTGCATTTACATTTACGGTGGTGAAGTTGGTTTTAAAGTTCTTTCCTTGGTAGATGCCTCCTGTATTAATCATTACATCTTGGTTATCAGAAAATCCTGAAGTGGTAATTATTCCTCCTGTAACCGTTTTTATTAGTAATTGTTCTACTTGTGTGTTGATAATTAGCTCGCCACCTTCTTGTGCTTTTAATTCTAATAAATCTTGTTTAATCACATCTTTATTAACAATTTTAGCATCTTCGTTCACATCAATAGTGACCAATTGTTCGGTATAATAAATATCTATAAATGTTCTATATCCACTGAAAATTTTAGTAATTTCCATTCGGATTCTTAAAACACCATCGTTATTTACAATAGCTACTTTATTGGTATTTACACCAGTAACCACAGCTTTATTAACATCTGATTTAATTAAATTTATAGATAAACCATCATAAGCTTTTACGGTGGTGAATTTATCTAAATTTTGGGTTATTTTATCGTTTTGAGCTTGTACTGAAACTAGCGCAAATAGTATAAAATAGCTCAGTAAAAATTGTTTCATTTTTTTGTTTTTAGGCACTTGTAACCAATAGTAAACAAATTCTGTTCCAAAATACAAAAAATACCTATTCTACCTTACCAATAAGACTAAAATCTAAATGTCTTTTTACTAAATCGGTATTTTTTACCATCACAACAACTTCATCACCAAGTTGAAATACTTTTTTAGTTCGTTCGCCTATAATGGCATATTGCTTTTCATCAAAATTATAATAATCGCCCTTTATGTCGCTAATACGAACCATTCCTTCGCACTTATTTTCTACAATTTCAACATAAATACCCCAATCAGTAACACCAGAAATTACACCGATAAACTCTCTATCTTGGTGATCTTGCATAAATTTAATCTGCATGTACTTAATAGAATCGCGTTCTGCGTTAGCTGCCAAAGATTCCATATCGGATGAATGTTTACACTTTTCTTCATAAACTTCTTCTTTTGCAGTGGCTCCACCATCTAAATAATGTTGTAATAATCGGTGTACCATAACATCTGGATACCTACGAATAGGCGATGTAAAATGGGTGTAATAATCAAAAGCTAATCCGTAATGACCTATATTATCCGTTGTATAAATAGCTTTACTCATACTACGTATAGCTAAAGTATCTACCAAATTTTGTTCTCCTTTACCTTTTACATCTTCTAAAAGTTTATTTAAAGAAGCACTAATTGATTTTTTATCTTTAAAATCTAATTTATGACCAAAACGAGATACAATTCCGTTTAAAGCCATTAACTTTTCTTCATTAGGTTCATCGTGAATCCGATATACAAAAGTCTTTTTAGGTTTTTGTTTTCCTATAAATTCAGCTACTTTTCTATTGGCTAATAACATAAACTCTTCAATAAGTTTATTAGCATCTTTCGCTTCTTTAAAATAAACGCTTTCTGGTTCTCCAGCGGCAGTTAAATTAAAACGGACTTCTACCTTATCAAATGAAATTGCACCTTCGTTCATTCTTCGGGCGCGCATAATTTTTGCTAATTCATCTAATTTTAAAGTAGCTTCTACTACTTCATTAGCCACTGTATACCTATTTCCACGGATAGAAATATCGTTAGGAATAGTATTTTCTTTAGTTTCTATAATATGTTGCGCTTCTTCATACGAAAAACGTTCGTTAGAATTAGTGACTGTTCTACCAAACCATTGGTTTATAACATGCGCTTTTTTATCGATTTCAAAAACTGCTGAAAAAGTATATTTTTCTTCATGAGGGCGCAATGAACAAGCGTTATTAGATAATATTTCTGGAAGCATAGGTACTACCCTATCGACTAAATAAACCGATGTTGCTCTTTCATAAGCTTCATCATCCATTATAGTATCAGGCGTTAAATAATGCGAAACATCAGCAATATGTATTCCAATTTCATAATTTCCGTTCTCTAAAACCACAAAAGAAAGTGCATCATCAAAATCTTTTGCATCTTTAGGGTCTATAGTAAATGTGAGTGTTTCGCGCATATCTCTGCGCCTCGCTATCTCTTCTGCTTTTATACCGGTATCTAATGTATTTGCAAATTGTTCTACTTCCGCAGGGAATTCATAAGGCAAACCATATTCTGCCAAAATAGCATGTATCTCTGTATTATGCTCACCTGGTTTTCCTAAAACACTAGTTATTTTTCCGAATGGAGAATCTGTTTTATCCGGCCATTCTACAAATTCTACAATAACTTTATCGCCATCGTTAGCATTGTTTATATTATCTTTTGGAATAAAGAAATCTGTATACATTCTAAAATCAGAAATACGAACAAAAGCAAAGGTTTTTTGTAATTCTACTACACCCACAAAACTGGTTTTATAGCGTTCTACTATATTGGTAACTTCACCTTCTAACTTTTTACCTTTTCTGCGCGGATATACATAAACCTCAACAGTATCTTTATGAAACGCTTTATTTAATTTATTAAAAGGCACAAAAACATCATCTTCAAAACCTTCAACAATAATATAGGCATTTCCTCTACCAGTTACATCTACCCTACCGGTATGGTAACTTTTTGTTGAAGCAATAGCCTTATATTTTCCACGTGATTCTTCTACTATTCTCTTTGTTTCTTTTAAATCTACTAACCTTTTAATTAGATCATTACGATCATTTGCATTTTCTATATGTAATTTTGCTGCAATTTCTTTGTAGTTAAAACTTTTATTAGCATCCTTTTCAAGTACTGTAAAAATACCTTTTGTAATTTCACGTTGTTTTTGACTTGATGAACTTTTCTTTTTCTTTGACATTAATTTCTAAAATTTTTTTAAAATTACAAATTATAATCCATTGCATACCTTAATGAATTACAAACTCGTTAATTTCAATTTTCTATACACTTATAAACAAGTATATAATTTATATTTTTCTTTTTTTAATTTAAATAAAATAAATGGTGATTATTATAGCTTGTTAATAGCCGTGATAATTTTAGTTTAATAAACTTGATTGGTGTAGATAAAAGACTTTGTTGACAATTTATACCATAACTGATAAATTAATAATCAGTACTTTAAACAAGTTATTAAGACAAGTTAATAACTAATGTAAACATACATTTTTTAATAAGTAAATAATAATATTTTGTTAACTTCTCTTTACTGGACTATGAATATCTTTTGTGTATTCTTTTAGAAGTTTAAGGGCAAATTATAATGTGGTTTTGTAAAGCACTTTTTAAAGTTCTTATAAAAATTTACTAATTAGTTTTTGTTATCATGTTGTTAACAAATTACCTTTTAAGTTAATGTGCTAAGGAACAACTGTAATAGCTTTTAAATAAATTTTTGTTGTTAATAACGCAAAATATGTGGTGAAACTATAGGTAATTGTATATTTACAATATTAAAGTGGCTATTAGGTTAGCTATCTTATAGATTACCAACTAAACTCCTAAACTAAATTCAAAATGAAAATATCTATTGGAAATGATCATGCTGGTACAGAATATAAACTAGCGATTATAGGTTTATTAAAATCAATGCAAATTGAGGTTAAAAACTATGGTACTGATAGTAATGACAGTGTAGATTATCCAGATTTTGTACATCCTGTTGCTAAAGATGTAGACACTGGCGCTGCCCATTTTGGAATTATTATTTGTGGTAGTGGTAACGGGGCTTCTATGACAGCAAATAAACATCAGAAAGTACGTTGTGCTTTGTGTTGGTCTAAAGAAATTGTTGAGTTGGCCCGTTTACATAATGATGCTAATATATTGAGTCTGCCTGCCCGCTATATTTCGTTACCCCAAGCTTTAGAAATGGTTAAGACTTTTTTAGAAACTGAGTTTGAAGGTGGAAGACATGAAAGAAGGGTAGAAAAAATTGCTTGTCAATAATCTAGTTTATGGCACATAACCATACACATGGTCATACGCACAGCCATTCAGATTTAAAAGGAAGAAACCTTTTAATCTCTATTTTCTTAAATATTATCATCACTGTAGCACAGGTTATAGGTGGTCTGGTATCTGGTAGTTTAGCCTTATTATCAGATGCATTACATAATTTTAGTGATGTACTTTCTTTAATAGTTTCTTACATAGCTACTTTATTAGCTAAAAAAAAGGCTTCAACCTATAAAACTTTTGGTTACAAACGTGCAGAAATTATTGCTGCTTTTGTAAATGCAGGATCTTTAATTATTGTAGCAATTATTTTAATTAAAGAAGCTGTTGAACGTTTTTCAAATCCACAAATTATTGAATCTGATATTGTTATTTGGTTATCTTTATTAGGAATTGCAGCCAACGGATTTAGTGTTTTATTACTAAAGAAAGATGCCAATGCTAATATGAACATGAAATCTGCCTATCTGCATTTATTGACAGATATGATGGCTTCCGTAGCAGTTTTAATTGGTGGTTTATTAATGAAATTTTACCAAGTATATTGGGTGGATGCTTTTTTAACTTTAGCCATTGCGCTTTATTTAATTTATATGGGTTATGATTTACTAAAAGATTCCACTAGAGTATTAATGTTATTTACACCTAATACCATTGAAGTCACCGAAATTGTAACTGCACTGCATAGAATTGATAAAATTAAAAATGTGCATCATGTTCACATTTGGCAATTAAATGAAGATGAAGTCCATTTTGAAGCACATATAGATTTTGATGAAGATATAAAGTTGTCAGAATTCGATCTTATTCTGGAAAAAATAGAAGAAGAAGTTTATCATAATTTTGGTATAAACCATGTTAATATTCAACCCGAATTTGGGAAGTGCGATAGTAAACAGGTGATTGTGCAAGACTAATTTAGTGTAAAAATATACCAATTAAGTTAATGTAATAATTAATGTTTTTACAGTTGATTGAGTATTATCGAAGTCTAAAAAAAGTACATCAATTAATCTACAATTATCCAACCATCTAATAATCTATTCATGCTAAATATAACAATAAAAACCTTCCAAGAACTTTCAACAACCGAGCTGTACGCCATCTTACAATTACGAAGCGAAGTATTTGTGGTAGAACAAGATTGTGTGTATCAAGATATTGATTATAAAGATCAAAAAGCCTTACATGTTATAGGTTTTAAAAACAACCAAGTAGTGGCCTATACACGTATATTTAAAAAAGGAGATTATTTTGAAGAAGCAAGTATTGGACGTGTTGTAGTTGCAGCTTCGGAACGTAAATATGGTTATGGTTTTGATATAATGAATGCTTCCATAAAAGCCATTGAAGATAATTTTAAAGAAACTATTATAAGAATATCGGCACAAATTTATCTTTTGAAATTTTATACCGCTTTAGGCTTTAAGTCTGTTGGAAAAGAATACTTAGAAGATGGAATTCCACATGTTAATATGATTAAAAATTAAAAGACAGGTATTTACATAATAGCTTTTTAAATATGTAATGGATCTACAGCTTAATAGGTTCTTTGTTGGATAAATTAATATCTTCTAACATCATATCGGTAA
>JANQTG010000151.1:0-4873 GCA_030731855.1 Cellulophaga sp.
GCATCAAATATTAATACCTATATATTGGTAAAGTATAAAAGATGGTCATTACCTATTACCGCATTTATTTTAACCTTAATTGCAGTTGCAGTTTCCGCTCAAAAACGTAGAGGCGGTATGGGTGTAAATTTAGCCTTTGGTATTTTAGTGGCTTTTATCTATATATTTTTCGATCGTGTTTTTGGCACTTTGGCAGAGCAGTCTGGTTTCTCGCCACTTTTAGCAGTAATTCTTCCTAATGTACTATTCGGATTCCTTGCCTTTTATTTATTGCGAAAAGCAATGCGATAACTTTCAACAGGTACCAATCATTTTCAGCATTTTTAAATCATGACAGATAAAGTTAAAAACTACCTCCATTTACATGTTATTGTTTTTATCTGGGGTTTTACTGCAGTATTGGGGAAACTAATTAGTTTAGATGCTTTACCCTTGGTGTGGTATCGCATGAGCATTGCTGTAGGGCTAATACTCTTATTTATCGCATTTAAAAGAATCTCGCTCAAAGTAGCTCCTAAAGATTTAGTTTGGATGGGTATAGCAGGTATCGTAATTGCCCTACATTGGGTTACTTTTTTCTCTGCCATTAAAGTTTCTAATGTTTCGGTGGCATTGGCTACCTTATCTACAGGCGCTTTTTTTACGGCTTTATTAGAACCTTTTTGGTACGGACGTAAAATAATAGCCTATGAAATTCTTTTTGGTATCATCGTTATGGGAGGGCTTTACATTATTTTTAATGTAGAAACGCAATATGCAAAAGGAATTATGTATGGATTAATATCTGCTTTATTATCCGCTATTTTTTCTCTAATAAATGGTAAACTCGCCAAAACGAACAAACCCAGTGTTATTTCTTTTTATGAATTAGGTTTGGGTGTGTTATTCTTAACCGTCTATTTAGGATTCAATAATCGTTTTACAGCATCGTTTTTTGAAGTATCAGCAAACGATTGGTTGTTTTTAGCAATTTTAGCATCTATTTGTACTGCCTACGCTTTTATCGCTTCGGTAAAAGTTATGAAGTTTTTAACGCCCTATACGGTGATGTTAACGATTAATTTAGAACCTATTTATGGCATAATTCTGGCCTTTATTCTATTAGGTGATAGCGAAAAAATGAATCCTTTATTTTATTTAGGTGCTTTATTAATACTCAGCACAGTGATCGCTAATGGTTTACTAAAAAACACGCACCTATTAAAAAAAAGGAGTAGGAGCTAGGCAAGCCTATTTAAAGTTTTATATTTGTTGTATCATAATAAAAAACAGGACACTCATGGAATATTTAGATTTTGAACTTCCTATTAAAGAGCTCGAAGAGCAATTAGATAAGTGCATGATTATTGGTGAAGAGAGCGACGTTGATGTTACCGAAACCTGTAAGCAGATAGAAAAAAAATTATTAGAAACTCGCAAAGAGATTTATAAAAATCTTACCGCTTGGCAACGTGTACAATTGTCAAGACACCCAAACAGACCTTATACCTTAGATTATATTAAAGCGATATGCGGCGATACGTTTTTAGAACTTCACGGCGATAGAAATGTAAAAGACGATAAAGCTATGATTGGTGGCTTAGGTAAAATTGGCGATCAAACGTTTATGTTTATTGGGCAACAAAAAGGCTACAATACCAAAACACGCCAATACCGAAATTTTGGTATGGCAAACCCAGAAGGCTACAGAAAAGCACTACGTTTAATGAAATCTGCTGAAAAGTTTGGGATTCCTGTAGTATCTTTAATTGACACTCCAGGTGCTTACCCAGGTATCGAAGCTGAAGAACGCGGACAAGGAGAAGCTATTGCTAGGAATATACTAGAAATGACGAGGTTAAAAGTGCCAATCATTGTGATGATTATTGGTGAAGGTGCCTCTGGTGGCGCTTTAGGTATTGGAGTAGGCGATAAAGTACTGATGTTAGAAAACACGTGGTATTCTGTAATTTCTCCAGAATCTTGTTCTTCTATTTTATGGAGAAGTTGGGAGTATAAAGAAATAGCAGCTGAGGCCTTAAAACTTACAGCAACCGACATGAAAAAGCTGAAACTTATCGACGAAATTGTAAGGGAACCGGCGGGTGGTGCACATAGTTATAGAGACAAAACTTTTGAAATCGTCAAAAATAAAATTATATCGCATTATGATGAGCTAAAAAAGTTATCACCAAAAGAATTGATAAAAACAAGAATGGATAAATATGCCAATATGGGCGTTTTTAACGATTAATACCTGTTTAATTCTATTATATTAAAATCTGAAGAGTTAAAAATAATAGATTTTTTATAACCCTGCACTAAGCAGGGTTTTCAATTTACCTCTCCTTTGGAGAGGTCAGAACCACTTATTTCAGTGGTTCTGGGTGAGGTAAAATATAAAATTGTTTCTTGATTTATGGAGGGTTTAAATAAAATCTATTTATGTTATCATAAGAGGTGATTTATTTCTGTAAATTTTATATTTCAGATTTTTTTTGTTGTTAACACAAATTCGTAACTTATTAACATTGTAATTGTTAATGACCTGTGAACATCGAAAAGTATTTTTCAATGTTAACTAATGGTTAATTACATACTTTCGTACTCATGGAAAAACCAAGCCCAATTATTGGACACAGAATTGATAAATCTAACCTAATTAGTTTAGAGAGAGGGAAAATTCCACCGCAAGCTATTGATTTAGAAGAGGTTGTGATTGGCGCAATGATGATTGATAAAAAAGGTATCGATGAGGTAATCGATATCTTACATCCTGAGGTTTTTTATAAAGATGCCCATAAATTTATCTTTGACGCAATTTTCAAATTATTTGAAAGTTCAGAACCAGTCGATTTATTAACCGTTTCTTCTCAACTTAAGAAAGATGGGAAATTAGAGGCTGTAGGAGGCGATTTTTACTTAATAAAATTAACCCAAAAAGTAGCTTCTTCGGCACATATTGAGTTCCATGCACGGATTATCCTTCAAAAATATATACAGCGTAGTTTAATTAAAATTTCGAACGAAATTATTGAAGATGCCTATGATGAAAGTACTGACGTTTTTGATCTATTAGATACGGCCGAATCAAAATTGTACGATGTAACCCAAGGCAATTTAAAACGTTCTGCCGAAACCGCTCAAAATTTAGTGATTCAGGCTAAAAAGCGTATCGAAGAAATTGCCAATAAAGAAGGCTTAAGTGGTGTGCCTTCCGGTTTTGATAAAGTAGACAAATTAACATCTGGTTGGCAGCCGAGCGATTTGATTATCATTGCCGCACGTCCTGGTATGGGTAAAACAGCACTTACCTTGTCTATGGCGCGTAACATGGCGGTCAATTCGAATATACCTGTGGCATTTTTCTCATTAGAGATGTCTTCGGTACAATTAATTACCCGTTTAATTTCTTCAGAAACTGGTTTGTCTTCTGAAAAATTACGAACTGGTAAGTTAGAAAAACACGAATGGGAACAATTAAACGTGAAAGTAAAAACGCTTGAAAAGGCACCTTTATTTATAGATGATTCTCCATCCTTATCCATTTTTGACCTTAGAGCAAAAGCAAGACGTTTAGCTTCACAACACGGCATAAAAATGATCATGATTGATTATTTGCAGCTGATGACTGCTGGTGGGAGTCAAAAAGGAGGTGGTAATAGAGAACAAGAAATTTCTACTATTTCAAGAAACTTAAAAGCCTTAGCCAAAGAATTAAACATCCCGGTAATTGCTTTATCTCAGCTCTCTCGTGCTGTAGAAACTAGAGGTGGTACCAAAAGACCTTTACTATCCGATCTAAGGGAATCTGGAGCTATTGAGCAAGATGCTGATATTGTATCGTTTATATACAGACCAGAATACTATAAAATTGATGAATGGGATGATGAGGAACGCTCACCAACTGCTGGTCAAGGAGAGTTTATCGTTGCAAAACACAGAAATGGTGGTTTAGAAAATATCCGATTGAAATTTATCGGCAACCAAGGTAAGTTCGATAATCTAGATGATTTTGATTCTCCTTTCGAATTTCAATCTAAAATGAATGGTGATGAAGATAATCCGTTTGTGACTAAAAATTTACCTGATGCAAATCAAGCTTTCGGAAGCGCTATGAATGATGATGACGATGATAGTGATGTACCGTTTTAAGGGGTGATGATTTAGGGTTGTAAGCAAGCTAAAAAATGTTTCTGCCTATGAATACAATAAAAGGATTATGAATCAATAACAGGCCTATTGGAAAATTCAATTATCTTAGTCCGATTGAAACATTAAATAATAAGTTTGTTGCACTTATGGGTTGAACACAACTTTAAATTAAATCGTGGTTTTCAGATACCTAAACACATTAATTTTCCCAAAATTATATAAAAGCGTAATCTAGTTTCCGCAATTAATTGTAATTTTAACTTTAAGATTAATTACATTTTAATTGATCGATGTTTCTAAATTACACCATGAAAAAAATTCTTTTCTCTATATCCTTTTTTCTTTTTTCACTAAAAATGATAGGTTCTGCCATCCTAATTCCTATGGATGCCGAAAGTCAAAAAAATCATTTAAAAGCCTACGGAATTACGTATTGGATTTTAGCAAAACAGCAAAAAGTACAGTGGCTTTTGAATTATAGAGGCGGATCTTTTTTGCTCCCAGATGGCGGAGATATTCGCAAGGAATGTCAAATTAGAGGAGTTTCTTTTGAAGTACTATCCGATAGTGAAGCAAATACTATTTTAGATGGTATTGCTAGTCCTTCTCAAAATCAAGAAGCGGTAATTCTAGAAAAAGCACCAAAAATTGCGGTATATACTCCAAAAGGTTTACAGCCTTGGGATGATGCGGTAACTATGGTGTTGACCTATGCCGAAATACCTTATGAAACTATTTA
>JANQTG010000151.1:4973-14875 GCA_030731855.1 Cellulophaga sp.
ATGATGCGGTAACTATGGTGTTGACCTATGCCGAAATACCTTATGAAACTATTTACGACGAAGAAGTTTTAGAAGATAAACTGGTGTTGTTCGATTGGTTACATCTACATCATGAAGATTTTACGGGCCAATACGGAAAGTTTTATGCGGCTTACAAAGCAGCACCTTGGTATCTAGAGAGTAAAAAAGAATCAGAAGAATTGGCTAAAAAATTAGGGTTTGATAAAGTATCCGAATCAAAAAGGGCGGTAGCTTTAAAAATTAGAAATTACGTCATCGGCGGTGGTTTTATGTTTGCCATGTGTTCTGCAACCGATAGTTTTGATATCGCCTTAGCAGCTTCTGACGATGTTGATATTTGCGAGGCGATGTTTGATGGTGACCCTTCGGATGCTAATTACCAGTCGAGGTTAGATTTTAGTAAAACTTTTGCCTTCACTGATTTTACCTTAGAAAGAAATCCGTTACAATACGAGTTTTCTTCTATTGATATGACTCAGAAAAGAAATATTATAAAAGAATCTGATTATTTTTCATTGATGGATTTTTCTGCCAAATGGGATCCTGTACCCACCATGTT
The DNA here is from genome assembly GCA_030731855.1 of Cellulophaga sp. Taxonomy (GTDB): domain Bacteria; phylum Bacteroidota; class Bacteroidia; order Flavobacteriales; family Flavobacteriaceae; genus Cellulophaga. Next base: position 5,554 of record JANQTG010000151.1, read on the forward strand.
ATGTCAAAACCATACTAGCTTAGTAAAAGGGTTTATGGGGCAAACCACTTCGTTTGAGCGCGATGAAATAAAACCAACAGTTCTAGTGTTAGGAGAAAATAAAATTAATAGCGAAGCTCGCTATATTCACGGCATTAAAGGAAAAGGATTTTTCACCTTTTACGGTGGTCATGATCCAGAAGATTACCAACATAGAGTAGGCGACCCTAAAACGGAATTGGAACTACACCCATCTTCACCAGGATATAGGCTAATTTTAAATAATGTATTATTCCCAGCCGCTAAAAAGAAAAAACAGAAAACGTGAGAATAAGTATCAAGTATTAAGTACAAAGTATTAAGAAAGTAGGCTTAACGCATTGCGCTTAAAGCGATATTCGTGGTTTATCAATTTTAAATTGTCACCATATATAAGACACAAACAATGCATTTTTATACTTAATACTTTGTACTCTTTACTTTATACTGTTTTAGAAAAACTTGCTAAAAGTTTTTCTAAAACTAATTCCACGCCAAAATCATCATTACTACTTGTACTATAATTCGCAGCTTTTAAAACATTAGGGTGCGCATTTGCCATGGCAAAGCTATAATCTGCTAAGGCTAACATTTCTAAATCGTTATTATAATCTCCGAAAACCAATAGTTCTTCGGGTTTAATATTATTTTGTTCCATCACTTTTTTAAGGGCAAAGCCTTTATTGGCATTTTTGCTAGAAACATCAACCCAATTAGCGCCAGATATTTTGACTTGCAGGTCTTGCTCTAAGAAGGAAACTTTAGGGTAAATATATTTTTCAGAGCTTTCAAAATGATAAATGGCAATCTTTAAAATTTCTCCATCAAAATCACTTAAATTATCTAAAACTTGGTAGTTGGAATAATATTCTTGTAACTTTTTTTCAAAGAGTGATGAATTTCCTAAAATGTAAGCACTGTCTTTTCCACATAGTACCGGATGAATATTCGTAATACTTTTTAGTAGTTCAACAACTTCGTTCTTTGTTTGATGGGGTAGAGGAGTAGCCACAATTTCTTTTCTGCCCTGCATGGCAAAACCACCATTTTCAGCAATTACAATAATTTCATTTTTAATAGGCTGTAGTTTATCAACAATACTATGATATTGTCTTCCACTGGCCGCAACAAACAAAATATTTCTTTTTTTTAAAGCTTCAAATAAAGTAAAAAATCGGTCACTAACTTCGTGGTTGGAGTTCAATAGCGTTCCATCCATATCGGTTACTACCATTTTTATGTTTGATAAATCCATAGTGCTGTTTTTAAAAGCCGCAAAGTTATGTAGTTGAATTAAGAAAAGGGTTAATTTATGGATAAGTTTATGATGACTTTGATTTTAATATCAAACTAAAAAATTATCATCTAAATATTTTTGAAATCGTTCTTTATGCTGTTCACTTATAGGAATAAATACTTTTTCATCGAAAACAATACGGTTGCGCTCTATCGTATTTATTTTAGAGAGGTTTACGATATATGACCGATGAACGCGCATGAATTTTGTCGCTGGTAAAAATTCTTCCACTTTTTTCATGCTCATTAATGCCATTACAGGTTTTTCATTGGTTAAATGAATGCGAACATATTCGCGCATGCTTTCAATATATTTAATATCAGCAAGTGTAATGCGTAATATTTTATATTCTGATTTGATAAACAGAAAAGTTTCATCTGTTTTTACCTCGGTAGGCACCGATTTTTTTGGTGTTATTCTTTCTTGTGCTTTTTCAGAAGCTTTTAAAAAATCTAAGTATCCGATAGGTTTTAGTAGGTAATCTACGGCATTTACTTGAAAACCTTCTAGGGCATATTCACTGTAAGCTGTGGTAAAAATTACTTTTGGAGGATTAGTTAATGATTTTACAAAATCCATTCCGCTTAAATCGGGCATGTTGATGTCTACAAACATAAGATCTATCTCGTTTTCTTGAAAAAAAGAGATCGCTTGTAATGCACTATCAAACTGGGCTACTAATTCTAAAAACGGAGTTTTCTCAATATAACTTACAATCTGCTTTAGCGCAAGGGGTTCATCATCTATAGCAACACAACGGATCATATTGGGATATTTAAGTTTACAGAATATATTTCTTTAGTTTCGGAAATAGTAAGTTGATATTCGTTTTTATATACCAAATCTAATCGTTTTTTAGTGTTTTCAATACCTATTCCTGAAGGTGTATCTGTCTTTTTCGCATGATTGCTATTTTCTATTTGAAAATTTAATCGGTTTTCCGTAATCAGAATTTCAATTTTTATAAAAGAATCTTGGTTATAACTAATGCCATGTTTGAATGCATTTTCTAATAAGGATGTAAATAACAAAGGTGGTATAGATTTTTCAGGAATATCGGTTGGGATAAGCACTGCAATTTTTATTTTATCTGTAAACCGAAGGCGCATAAGTTCAATATAACTTTCAATAAAAGCTACTTCTTTTTTAATTGGCGTTAGAAGATCTTCTGATTCATACAGCAAATGCCGCATTAATTTTGAAAGCTTAATAATTGCTGTTTTAGCTTCTTCCGAATCAATATCTACTAGCGCATGAATGTTGTTCAACGTATTCATAAAAAAATGTGGACTCACTTGATTTCGTAAAAAAGCCATTTGGTTTTCAACACTTTCTTTTTGAAAGTTTGCTTTTTCTTGTTCTAACTTTGACCAACGCATTGAGATTTGCAATCCAGCATCAAAACCAACTAATAAAACTGCTAGAATAATAAAATTAGCGTATTGGGGAATAGGTTTTGGTCGGTTCGCTAGCTCAATCGCTCGTGGCGGAGGCCTATTAATGCCTTCAAAAGGCGGATTTATACCTCTTGATCTTTCTAATCTTGGAGGTAGTTTATTTCCTGTTTTTGGTACTTCATTAAAAAAAGAAATACTTGTTGCGAATAGTACTATTAAAACTATAGTACTTAAAAAATAAATAGACTTTTTTCCTTTAAAAAAAAGCTTTGGTAATAAAATAAATCTGTTGATTAAAAACAAACCTAATAAGGGCAAGTAGTTTACCCATACCTTAAAAATATGATCCCAGTCAATACTAGATTCGAACCTACCAAATAGCAAGGGCGATGCGAATAATAATGCCCAAAAGGCAATAATTATTAGTGGTTCAAAATAATTAAGGTTTTCTCTAGTTGGTTTCATTGGTTAGGTATGGCTTTCAAAGTTACAATTTTAGAAAACACTTTTTGATTGGCAAAGAGCTGATTTATCAAATATTATATTAATTTCTATTTCTCTGACTTTTGTCGTTTGTACGATTTTGTCTATTTTCTTTTCTATTTTTTTCTAATTCTTCTTGGGTTAAATATCCGTCTTCATTTGTATCAATTGCACTAAATTGTTCCTGTAGAGGGCCTTTAGCCTCTTCTTTAGATAGTTTTCCATCTTTATTGCTATCAATCTGTTCCATAATAGTAGCTGAATTTGGTCTTTGCCTTTGACCTCCTGGTTTTGCGCCATCTTGTTGTTGATCTGGTCTAGGTCCTTGTCGTTCCTCTTGCACAAATTCACCCATTAAACAACGACTTACATAAGGGAAGCTTTCTGTTACTAAATACATATATTTACCATCAACGGTAATGCCATTACATTCATCTAAATCGCCCGAACCCGGAATAAATTCAAAATCAGACGTATAGGTGCCGTCATGCTTGTCTTCAATAGCAACATTAATGATATTCATTGGGTTAGAATAGGTACAGTCCTCGCCCTCTCGGGTTCCATCTAGTAGTCTATAACTTGGTGTATAGGCTTCGGTTTTAGAAAAATAAATAGGGAAACCGTCTTTTGCAAAACCAATATGCACTAAATCTTCACCGGTATCAAAATCTTCAATTAAAGAAGTTGGTGTACCGTGGTAATGATAAGCACCCGTAGGTTGTACATGAGCGTGATTAAAATCTAAGCCTAAATTTATTAAATCTTGGAACGCCTCTACACGATAACTTTCACCAGTATCGCAAAACACAACTTCTGCGGTACCTGGTTCAAACTTTATGCCGTTTAGCGCAATACCTGTCTCTCTTACCCAAGTAGGGTTTCCAGTATATTTAGGATTGGCAGGAAAAGTATAGGTTTTATTTTGAGCAGAAATAGTATTCGGATTCCCGGTAGTTGGGAATTCACCTGTGAAATGATTAGGTAGCGAATTAGTCACCATGATACGCTCCTTTTCCGTTAAGGTAACTTTTGTTTTAGTGCCAAAAATTTGATCTTCTAAATTATAAGATTCAAAATAATTATTATGTTCATGCGATGGTACTTCAATAGAATTGATATTTGAATTCTTTGATGTACTAACCGTTTTAGTTTGTGCTGAACAACTTAATAAAGAAGTGATTAAAACAATACTTAAGCTTATAAGAATATTTTTCATGATGGGTGTTTTTTTGAAGTAGATTTAAGATAGTTATGATTTATAAGATGCTGTTTTATCTCCAAGTTTTTAACTATTTATATATTTTTAAAAAGCTTCGCAATCGCTCACGAAGCTTTTTAATAATTACTAACTTAATTACCTAGATAAGAGTTAACCGCTGCAGCACGACTAGATGCATGCGTTTTTAAGCTTGATATAGCTTGTTGAAATTCACTAGGGTTATTTAAAAATGTATATCCTGATATTTCCGTTGTGGCGTAAGGTTCTACTAAAGCTGAGTAGGTATCATAAACACCTTGTATATAGGTAGCGTTAAAAGGGTCATTGATGGTTTCTTGAACGTATTCGTCATATTTAGCCTTGTAGACTTCATCGGCATATAGGTACGAAATTAGTGGCCAGTCTCCTGATAGGTTAGAAAAGTTTAAATTTAATGATCCTCCCTGCTTACCAGTTTGCAAGGCCTCATTATTATCCCAAGGAATCCAATTTAAAAGGTTAGTCGATGGATCATTATACAAATAATAATTGTGTTCCATTCTGCCATAGGTGTCCCAATTTTGAATTACGGTATTTACAGCTAAGTAATGTAAAAAGGTATCAGTATCCAAAACAGCGTCTAAACCAGCTCTCCAAGCTGCAGCATCAGTAGTTCTTGTAGTAGCGTGTAGCGCGCTGAATACCGAAATAATGTCTGACCAATCTGCATCATCTTCATTAGTTTTCTTTTCGAATCCACTTTCATTAAAAGTACCAAGGGCAAAACTAGCACCGTAATCTTCTGGCTTGTATAAATTACCATTATCGCTTGAAAATTGTGTATCAATCAGCGTATCATCTACTTCTTCTACTAGGGTATAAAGTCCAAAATATTCAGGACCATCACCATGATCTACGTAAAGGGTATAAAACGCTGTGTGAGATACTGCTAAACCCGCATTTTTAAAAATATCTGCGGATACTTTTTCTCTTAAAAATGATTTATCATCGTAATTATTTTTTAGACTAAATTTCTTAAAACCATAAAAACGTTGGTTCTTTATCTGTGGATAATCATCTTCATATTCATCAAAATCTAGTTTAAAAGCTAATTTTAAAATACCCTGTTGCCAACTGGTTTGTAAGCTTGAGTTTCCTTTAAAGCGTAAACCAACTTTATACCACTGTTTACCATTGTAGTAAACTTCGCCAGGAACAAAAATAGGATCTTCAGCATCCGTTAAACCATTACCTCCAGAGCCTCTTGTACCAAAGGCACCGTAAAGACTCGTCATATCAGCTAACATGGCATTCCAATTGTTTTCTGAAATTACAAAATCTAATCGTTTTACTTGGGTATCATCAAATACCTCAGTAAAATTGGGGTCAGCATCGTTACTATGTGTTTCTGTAGTCCAGTCCGTAGCTGTAAAATCGAGATCATTGATTTCAACTTCTACTTCTTCTACTTCTTCTTCAGCTATTTCGGTAGTTGTTAAATCATCTGAACAGCTTATAAATAATGAACTTGCTACGAACAATACATAAAAGTAATGGGAGATTTTTAATTTAATTGTTTTCATAATTTTGGGAAAGATTTAAATTGATTTATGTTTTAAATTTAGCCTCAAAGAAATAGCTATTTTAAGCTGATAAAAATTAGAATCAACGTTTGAGGTTTTTTTATCTACGAATAGGGAGATTTTCTACATAAGCTATTTTGATAGTAATAGCTTACTATATGGTTAGGTAAAGATACATAGGTGTGATAAAACAGAAGGATCGGCCAAAAAGACCGATCCTTTCATAACTAACTCAACTAACTAACTCAAATGAAATTTTACAATTATTTTTTAATTCAATTCTTGATCTAAATTTATGGAGATGACTAAAGTTTTTTTTCGTAAACTTTTAGCCATTGTTACTAGAGCCTCCGATTGCACTAATCTGTCAATAATGCTGTTCTGATATTCTTTACTTTGTAATAAGGTGCTATAATTCGATTTTTCTCCGCTAATTCTAATCTTTTCATATTTGATACTCTCTTTAGGCAATACATCAACTAATGATAAATGTTTTTCAAGTATAGGCTGAATTCTATTAGCAACAATATTCTTGACAACTACTTCTTGTGTTTTAAGGGCTTCCAAATCATTAGGATAAGCAACGATTAATTTTTTAAGCACATCACTTTCCAGCATTTCAAACTTAGTAGTGATAATGGAGTTAACGGCGCCGCTTACAAGGTTTATACTTTTAAATTTGGTAAGAATAATAGTGTCTTTAGCACCCGCCGTAAGTTCATTCGAAGATAAACCAACATAATTAAGCGTTTTTTGCATGGTTTTTAAATCTTCGGTATAGTGTAAAATAGCACTATCAATCACTTTTATATTGGTATCTAATTCTTCTCTTAGATTATTGTAAATTTTTAATTCTATAGCTCTACTTTTCTTAATCTCGTTGGCGTTATTTATTTTCCAAGCAATCAACACACCTATAGATATTAGGATGATTTCTCCCAATGCATAGACCAAGTAATTTTTTACTTTACCTAAATTCACTGAATTTCTTCGGATGCTCCCAAATATTCTCATTTTTTTTTGATGGTATAAGGCTACGGCCTGATGATTAATATTTAATCTTTAATTACTTTTAATGTTATTTCTTTTTTAGGTTTTGGTTTGATGATTCTTGCAACAGCCCCAACCAGTAAGATAAAAGCTAGTATATACCACCCTATTTTTGAAAAATCTTTGCTGCTGTTAGCAGCACTGACTAATACAAATTGGTCTTTTTCAATCTTTAGGGCAATAGAGTATTGATTAGTATTATCTAAAGTAAATAAATTCTTCTGTATCCCATTTTTCAAGACTATAAATAGGTTTTTGCTTTTGTATATGGTCTTAAATAGGGTGTTTGTTATTGCAACGTTCTCAACATCAGCAGGTACACTAACGTGATAGACAACTAAACTTTCATGACCTAACTTTACTCTTGGATTCGTGAGGCTCACTTTTTTATCGTTAATGTACAACGCAAGCTGTTTTGATAAAAGTTTTAGTACTAAAGCTTCAAATTCTTGTGGATTGGTGTAGCCTTGAGCGGTAAATTCTTCATGCACTACATATTCAAAAGCGGCTAAAGAAGCTCTTACTTGAAGGGTGTAATTTCCATTATTATCTTCAACCAAAAGCGAACTTGACTGTGCTGTAGAATGTGCTAACATTGTGAAGGGTAGTAACAGCCAGCACCATGATAACATCATAATTAGTTTTTTACTGTGGTTATTGAACATAAGCACCTCTTAATCCATTAATAAAATTATTATTCCCTGCATTATCTACATGGTAATGGTAGCCTCTAGTGGTATCTGAATGACCACGTAGTTCATCTAAGTCTTTAGGTAAATTAGCTTCGCCGTCCAATAATTCGTAAATACCATAGCCATCTAAGGCATAGCCAATTAAAGCGGAGTGACCATCGGTTTGTGCTACTTTAGTGCTAAATCCGGTGGCGGCGTGGTAATGGTAGCCTTGATGAACGTTTATATGCCCCCCTGCATCATCAAAAGGTGCTAAGGTATAAGCACTTAAAATATTGTTTGTGGGTGCTGGAGCTGAAAATTCCACTCCATTGAGCGCTATACCACGAGTTGATGGTGCGCTGTTTCCCGGTCCTCCAGGTCCTGTAGCAAATAGCGTCGCATTTTTTTGATATACGGGTGTGATTGGAAGTAGCCATGTTTGGGTAATAGAGGAGATATAGGAAGGAATACACTCTACACAGAAATTTTCATAAGCTTCACCCACATTGGGATTCGCAGCATTGATACAATCTTCCTCAGTTTCTGTTACATAAATATCTCCATTATCATCATACATTAACCATTTTGCATCATCGTAAAATGTTGCCATATTCTCAACAAAGGCGCCATCTACATCATAAACTTCTCCGCCTTCTAACCAAATTCCTCCTGCATCTGCACCATCTGCGATATTTTCTGGACACCAAGGCCCCATAGCATGATCCATAGGAATGCTTTTTGTTGTAATTTGATAACAGTCTGTGGTGGTACCATCAGAAAGAGTGCAAGGCACTGTGGTAATGGTTACAGACCCATCAGCCGTATAAAAAACTGAAGGGTCAACTTCCAGAACCACACCATCCTCATCTTCAACTTCTGAACCAGCACTATTACCACTTGAACAGGAAGAATTACTTAGTAATCCCAAAGAAAGGGTAGTTACTAAAAGTATTTTTAAAAAATCGATTTTCATAAATTTTCGATTTTATTGGTTATTTCTTTTTTTTCTTTCTGGTTTTGGCGCCTTTTTAAACTCTTCTTCGGATATAAAACCATCTTCATCAGTATCAATTTTTACAAAGTTATCCTTTATAGGCCCTTTAACTTCCGATGCTGCGAGTTTACCATCTTCGTTGGCATCCATTTCCTCCAATAATTTAGCAAATGTTGGTCGCTCTTTTTTTTCTCCTCTTTGCGAAGATTGTCCGTAACTAATACCTGTAAATAACAGTGCAAATACTGCTGCTGTAATCGTAATTTTTAATGTTTTCATTTTTATTTAATTTTAAATTATGAAGCAAAGTAATAGTTGTTTCTTTTGATTTAAAATTAAATTCAATGATCTAGGATATTTTATCAATGAATTGGCGAATTAGATACATAAACCTTTGTATTATATTTGACTAAAACATGAAATATGAAATTCTTTCAAAAGGAAATTACTTTAAAATCATATTCTAGAGGCTTTCATTTAATCACCGAAGAAATTGTGATGGCCGTACCAGAAATGTCCAAACTAACAGTGGGGATGTTGCATGTTTTTATAAAGCATACTTCGGCAAGTATCACCATCAATGAAAATGCAGACCCTACAGTACGCTTAGATTTTGAAAGTCACATCA
>JANQTG010000152.1 GCA_030731855.1 Cellulophaga sp.
AGGCGTAACTTTTTTACTCATGAAAGTAATTTTTGACAAAGATACAATTTCGATTTTTCTTATTGTCGCTAAAGAGAACAATAAACAAGTTAGTTTTCTGTTTTTAAATCATTGAATTTCATTCGAAAAGAATTTATTTGTGTAATTTTGCCGTGCATAAAAAGGCAGACTTTTCATAAGAATGTGCTTTAAAGTAGATCTTTTTCAAGAGAATTCGATTTCATAAAATGCCATCATACTTTTACTTGAGTGTAAATTCTTAGAAAACAATAGTTGTAACAGATGAAAATTATTATAGCAGGTGCTGGTGAAGTGGGATTTCACCTAGCAAAGTTGCTTTCCTACGAATCTCAAGACATTACACTTATAGACAGTGCTAAAGAAAGCCTTGCTTATGCAGATTCGCATTTAGATATTCGTGTTTTAAAAGGCGATGCCACATCAATATCTATACTGCAAGAAGCGCAAGTAGATAAATCTGACTTAGTAATTGGTGTAACTTCTTCTGAAACCACCAATATTACCTTATGCTTGCTAGCCAAACAGTTAGGGAGTAAAAAAACGATTGCGAGAATATCGAACACAGAATTTAAAAAAAATAAAGACCTTGTAGATTTTAAAAAGTTAGGAATTGATGAGTTAATTTCTCCAGAAGAACTTGCGGCCGAAGAAATTCAATTACTACTCAACCAATCGGCGTTTAATGATACGTATGAGTTCGAAGATGGTGCCCTTATCATGTGTGGTGTTTCGTTGCCAAAATCGGCTCCTTTTGTAGGTAAAACGGTTAAAGAAGCGGCTCAAATTTTTCCTGAACTTAATTTTATGCCGATAGCTTTACAGCGCACAGGCACTCAATTTACGATTATTCCGCGCGGCGATACGGTTTTTAAAGAAGAAGATCAAGTCTATTTTATTACGGCAAAAGAAGGCGTAAACGAATTGTACAAGCTTACCGGAATGGTAAAGAAAGACATTAAGAATGTCATGATTTTAGGAGGAAGTAAAGTGGGCTACAAAACCGCTCGTGATCTTTGTAAAAACAAATTTAACGTAAAGCTTATTGAAATAAATAAAGAAAAAGCTTTTGATCTCGCCGATGAATTACCCAACGCTCTTATTATAAATGGTGATGGTAGAAATGTGGAGTTATTAGATGAAGAAAGTTTAAGTGCCATGGATGCTTTTATTGCGGTTACAGGCAATTCTGAAACCAACATTATGTCTTGTTTGGTCGCTAAGTCTAAGAATATTAAAAAGACGATTGCTATGGTTGAAAATATGGATTATTTTCAGCTTTCACATTCCATTGGTATTGACACGTTAATTAATAAAAAACTACTAGCAGCAAATAATATTTTCAGGTATATAAGACGAGGTGAAGTAGTGGCTTTTACACGCCTCAATAATTTAAATGCCGAAATTTTAGAATTTGTAGTAAAGCCAACCTCTTCGGTAAATGGTAAAAGTATAAAAGAACTCGATTTTCCTAAAGATGCTACTATCGGTGGTGTAATTAAGGATGGCGTTGGGATTATTGCTTTGGGTGATTTTAAAATTACAGAGGGCGATAGGGTAGTAGTCTGTTGCCAACCAAGTGCTATACCAAAAATCGAAAAGATGTTTTTATAATGAAACTCAATTATAAAATAATTTTTCACCTAATGGGTCTTTTGATCCTCTGTAACGGAGGTTTCATGATTTTAGCAGCTATTTTTAGCGCTATTTATAAAGACGGTGTTACTATAGATATTGCTTTTGCGGCCATTGTAACCATGATTGTGGGAACATTAGCTATGTTTTTAACAAAAGGTCATGAAAAAGAAGTAGGCAGAAAAGAAGGATATATAATTGTTACTTTTGGATGGTTAACCATGTCACTTTCTGGTGTTTTACCTTACATTTTTACAGGGGCTATACCAGACTTTACCAATGCTTTTTTTGAGACTATTTCTGGCTATACCACTACAGGAGCTTCAATTTTAGATGATATTGAAGTACTACCAGAAGGGGTTTTATTCTGGCGAAGCCTAACCCATTGGATTGGCGGAATGGGTATTATTGTACTAGCGATAGCTATTTTGCCTTTGTTGGGTATTGGTGGCATGCAGCTTTTTGCAGCCGAAGCCCCAGGCCCAGCCAGTGATAAATTGCACCCTAGAATTACCGATACCGCAAAACGACTTTGGCTTATTTATTTTGGATATACTGTTGCTGAAACTATTTTGTTAAAGTTAGCCGGAATGTCTTTTTTTGATGCGATAAATCATTCTTTAGCAACCTTATCTACAGGTGGTTTTTCGACTAAAAATTTAAGTGTTGCGTATTGGAACGATCAACCGCTAATTCAATACATTATTATTCTCTTCATGTTTTTGGCAGGCACAAACTTTGTTTTAAGTTACTATGCGTTTAAAGGTAAAGTGCAAAAAGTTTTACATGATGAAGAATTTAGATTTTATGGCATTTTCGTCATTAGTTTTACAGTTATTGCGGCATTAGTTATTTTTTTTAAAGCCAATGTTGAAACCTCAGAATATTATCCTATGGTTTTTGGAGAAGCAGAAAGTGCTTTTAGACACTCCCTTTTTCAAGTGTTATCAGTGATTACAACGACAGGATTCGTAACGGCTGATTTTACCAGCTGGACACCCTTTTTAACCATTTTCTTTTTTGGATTGATGTTTTTGGGAGGTTGTGCAGGTTCAACCTCAGGCGGTATTAAAGTGATGCGCCATTTATTGATCATAAAAAACGGCTTGTTAGAGTTTAAACGAACATTGCACGTAAACGCGATAATTCCTGTACGCTATAATAATAAAACCGTTCGTGAGCATATTGTCTACAATATTATCGCCTTCTTTGTCTTGTATATGCTGCTGTTTATTATTGGTTCATTAGTATTAGGAGCTTTAGGTTTAGATTTTATGTCTGCCATTGGTGGCGCAGCATCCTCTTTAGGAAACGTAGGCCCGGCTTTGGGTACACTTAACCCTGTAAGTAATTATAATAGCTTACCTGCTCTAGGTAAATGGTGGTGCGGATTCTTAATGCTTCTCGGCAGATTAGAACTTTTTACAGTTTTGATATTGTTTACCCCTTATTTTTGGAAGAAGATTTAGTTTTTTTGTTTTGCGCTATACGCTATACGCTATAGGCTCTATGCCCTATGCTTAGCGATAGAGTTTTTTCGAGTTGAAGATGTTTAAAAGGTCATAGGATATGAACAAGTAATGTTTGAATTCGCCTTTTGAAGGTGGATTAAAAAGGATGTTTTAAATTTTGTTTTAAATTTTGTTTATAAAAGTGTTTTAAGTCATACGGGATAGTAGATATGCCTTGTAATTTCTTCTAAAGTCTAAAAAACCTCAAACAAAAAACGCCCCAATATGCATTGAGGCCTTTTCTATTTAAAAAAAATATATTTTAAACTTCTAAAGCTTTTTTAATTCTAGTTAAAGCTTCTGTAATTTGC
>JANQTG010000153.1 GCA_030731855.1 Cellulophaga sp.
ACTTTGTACTTAATACTTGAACTTTAAAACTACCCACTAAACTAAATCTTCCTTCTTTTACGCTCTTGCTTTAATAAGGTAAGCTCTCTACTTGTTTGCCCTGCAACAGAAGTATTTTCTTCGGCTCTCCTGATTAAATAGGGCATTACATCTCTAACAGGTCCAAAAGGTAAATATTTAGACACATTAAAACCACTGGCGGCGAGGTTGAAAGAAATATGATCGCTCATACCGTACAATTGCCCGAACCAAATATTCGGGTGATTTGGAGCAATCGTATTTTGCGTCATTAATTCCATCATCTTAATACAGCTCAATTCATTATGTGTTCCCATGTAAATTGCCATGGTATCTAAATGTTGCATCATGTAGGCTGCAACGGTGTCAAAATTTTCATCAGTAGCTTGCTTAGAACCGCAAATAGGCGAAGGATATCCTTTTTTCGAAGCTCTATCATTTTCTTTTTCCATATATGCACCGCGCACCAGTTTCATCCCTATTTTAAAACCTTGGTTAGTCGATTTTACTTGTAGTTTTTTTAAATAATCTAAACGATCCCAACGGTATAATTGCAAAGTATTAAAAACCACTGCCTTTTTCTTATTGTATTTATCCATCATTTCTTCTGCCAAAGCATCAGCAGCATCTTGAATCCAGCTTTCTTCGCCGTCAATAAGCAAGGCTACATCTAAATCATAGGCTTTTTTGCAGGTTTTATCGTAACGCGCTACTACTCTACTCCATTCTTCTTCTTCTTCAGTAGATAAGGTTTCTCCCTTATTAATTTTTTTGAATAAAGCTAATCTACCATATCCGGTAGGTTTAAAAACAGCAAAGGGTATGGCTTCTTTCTCTTTAACAAAATCTAATACTTTCAACACCATTTCTAGCGCCTCATCTAAAGGATCTTCAGAATCTTTGCCTTCTACCGAATAATCTAAAACGGAGGAAACACCTTTCGAAAATAATTTATCAACTACTGGCAAACAATCTTTTTCACTAATACCACCACAAAAATGATCAAAAACTGTGGCTCTAATTAAGCCTTCAACAGGTAAATGTGCTTTAATGGCAAAATTGGTCATCGCCGTACCTATTTTTACTAAAGGTTCGTTGGCTATCATTTTAAACAAAAAATAAGCTCGTTCTAACTCTGCATCGGTTTTTAAAGCGAAAGCAGTTGCGGTATTCTCAAAAATAGAATTCATTTTTAGCAAATATTTAATGAATCAAAGATAAGTACTCAATTTGTATTCTTAGAACTAAAAATAGTCTTTATTTTGCATAAAATTTCAAGTTTTAGTTTCAACCCTTTTGATGGTAAACTTCATAAGAATTTTGTTAATTTCTTAGATAAAATCATCAAAAAGCACAAATTTACTTTATGGATTCTATTATTTCATCATCTTACGCAGTACATTTCAACTCATTAGCTTTTGAAGCTTTAAATAAGCACCTTTCCGAAGCTAATTATTCTAAGATTTTTATTTTAGTGGATGAAAATACCCACGATGCTTGTCTTGCCCCTTTTATGGCAGAAATTAACGGCGATTATGTTTATGAAATTATCGAAATAGAGTCTGGAGAAATCAATAAAAATATTGCGACTTGTACCCAAATTTGGGAAATATTATCAGAATTAGATGCCGATCGTAAAAGTCTAATGATTAATCTTGGTGGTGGTGTGATTACTGATTTAGGCGGATTTGTAGCGTCTACCTTCAAAAGAGGTATCGATTTTATGAACGTTCCGACCTCGCTTTTAGCTATGGTTGATGCATCTGTAGGTGGAAAAACAGGGGTGGACTTAGGGAATCTTAAAAATCAAGTTGGGGTTATCAATCAACCTGTAATGGTTTTAGTGGTCTCTAGTTTTTTGAGCACGCTAGATAGCCGCCAAATACAAAGTGGTTTTGCCGAAATGCTTAAACACGGTTTAATAAAAGATGCTGCTTATTGGAAAGAATTAAAATCTTTAGAAAATTTAGATGCGATTGATGCTCTCATTCATCATTCTGTTTCTATAAAAAATGAAGTTGTTTTAAAAGACCCAACGGAGCAAAATATTCGTAAAATATTGAATTACGGACATACCTTAGGGCATGCAATTGAATCTTATTTCTTAGAAAGCGAAGACCACGATCTTTTACTACATGGTGAAGCTATCGCCGTTGGGATGATTTTAGAAGGATATATCTCTTACAAACTTACAGATTTACCAAAAACGGCCTTAGAAGATATTAAAAGCACTTTTTTAAGTCATTATCCTAAAGTTATTTTTACTCCAAAAGATATTAAAGAAATATTAAAGCTTTTAAAGTTCGATAAAAAAAATTCTCATGGAAATATCAATTTTGTACTTTTAAAAGATATTGGTGAAACTGTGGTTGATATTAAAGTAGCACAAGAATTATTGGAAGCTTCGTTTGCTTACTACAAAGAATAGGTAATTCATGTACTAAAAAGCCTTCTTTTACAACTCTAAATTACGCAACTTAAAAAAATAATATAGTTTAGGTATCTAAAATAACCAAACTATGTTACGTAAAATTGTAGATTACAAAAAACTAAGTCACGAAGTTGCCTTACAACTCATTGAAAGCTATCCTGATGGATATGGAGATTCTGACATCATTCAGTTTAAAAACATGCATGGCGAAATTATTGAAGCCGTGGAAGTTAGAACTGATGATATTCTTTACCTAGTTAAAATAAGCAAGAGTCTCTCTAACTTTATCGCCAATTTCGATGATCTGATGGAAAAAGAATTAGAGTCTAAAATTACTCCTGAAGAAGGTGAAGACACTCCTAAAGCTATAGATTTGGTATTAGAAAATGAATATGATACGAACGAGGAGTATGATTAATTAAACATACCGTTCTTTTAAAATTCGTAAATGATGCCTTAGATGGCCAGTGATAATAAAACCCGCAGCCGCAACGCTTAGGGGCGAATTACTCGCTTCACCTCTTTTTAGCAATACATCGTTTGGAAAAGAATCAAATAAACTAATCGTCGCATTACGAACGGAAACAAACTCGTTTATAATACTATTTTTAGTTCTTGTGTTTGCGTTTGAAAAAACCACATAATCATCTTGTTCAAAACCAGGAAACGATGCTTTATCATTTCTTGCAATACAAAGTGCTCGGTATTGAAAAATCCGCTCCGTATCAATAATATGCAGTATCACTTCAGCAATCGTCCATTTACCTTTTTCGTAAGCAAAATTCAATTTTTCAGCATCTAGATGTTCTAAATAGGACTTAAAAACGTCTAAATCATCTTTTAAAGCTTGTTTTAAATCATTTTCACCAAGATTGGCGATATAAGTTTCGTAATACGGGTTATAATCTTCATTTTTTAAGTCCGTAATTTTCATTTCAACATTGTATTTAATAAAAAAATCCCAAACATTCGCAGCTTAGGATTTTAAAGATTTGTAATTTATTTGAAGGCTACATTTCGTTAAAAATAGTGTGCATCAAACGTTTTTTATCATTTATACTCTCTTCTAAAGAAATCATAGTTTCCGTTCTGCTAATCCCATCAATATCATCAATTTTAAAAATGATATTTTTTGCGTGATTGGTGTCTTTAGCTCTTATTTTACAAAAAATATTAAATTTTCCGGTAGTAATATGTGCTACAGTTACATTAGGTATTTGATTTAAACGCTCTAAAACAAATTTTGTTTGATGTGTTTTTTCTAAGAAAATTCCAACATAAGCAATAAAAGAATATCCTAATTTTACGTAATCTAAGGTCAATGAAGAACCTTTAATAATACCGGCTTCTTCCATCTTTTTAACCCGCACATGGACTGTTCCAGCAGAAATTAAAAGCTTTTTTGCAATGTCAGTAAAAGGTGTTCTGGTATTATCAATTAACATGTCCAGAATTTGGTGATCTATTTCGTCTAATTTTACTTTTCCCATTATTAAGGTATTATTTTGGACAAAAGTAACGAATTAAGAAATTAAATTCAATAAAAGTTAAGTAATTTTAACAAATATGTAAAGTTTTGGTAAAAATCAAAAATATTATTCAATATTTAAAATTACATCGGTTAGTTGTTTATTCCTTTTTAACGCATCTAATTCAATGCTATTCAGACAATTATAAATTTTATGACCAAAAAAATCATTTAAATTACCTATCTCTGAAATTTTTGGAATAAATTTTATTTCTTCATTTTCTAATGTTTCTTGAAACAAGAGTCCTAAACTCCTATCATTCGGTAGTTTAGGGTTAATTAATGATGCATTTTTAATAATGACATCAAAAAACAACTTTCCGTTTTCAGGTATCATAAAATAATCTTCTTGTTTGTAATCTTGTATCGCATTTGTAGCAATGACTTCTATTGCCTTGAGCATGGCGCAAAAAATATATATTCTCGTTTCTTCTCGCAGAAAGTCATTTTCAAAATGGCCCGACTCAAATAAAATAGTAGGTTTATTTAACATTTGAAAAGTATCTCCGACGCAATTGGCATTGAAACCATCGTCATAACGCCCAATTTGGTTTGGTATATATTGTTGTAACTCTTTATTCATTGCGACTATAAGCTGCATACTAATAGCCCTAGAAGGCGAAATACTGCGTTCTTCGTCGTGTGCTGGCGCTAAAAAGGAAACTGTAGCAGGTTTAGAAGTATCGCCAACATTAAAAATAGTACGTTGGTCGTGTAGATTAAAACAATAGTCTGGCTTAAAAGCTTCATAGGTATCTCTAAGAACAATACTTTCTGGTTGACTTCTATCTTGAGCATCTCTATTTAAATCTACCTTATTGGCATTTACACGCGTGTAGGCTTCTGCGCCATCAGGATTCAAAATAGGAATAATTTTAAAAGTACATTGTTGCATTAATTGCCTTGCAAAATCTGAATTGGTTTGCATAAAGTTTAAAAAATCTAACACCGCTTTGGTAGTGGTTGATTCATTACCATGCATTTGAGACCACATGAATATTTTAAGCTTCCCTGAACCAAAAGTGACTGATTTTATGTCTTTACCCAAAACAGATTGGCCAATAGTTTCTATTAAAAAAGTATCATTTAAGGTATCTAAAAATGGAAATATATGATGGTTGGTTACATAGCGTCCTTGAATAGTTTTCACCTTAATTGCTGCCTGTATTGTTTTATAATTGATCATTATGAAGTTAAAATTATTCTACAAAAATAGGATCTATTTTATTTACAATTGTAAACTCAATAATATACAATTGTAAACATTAAAAATGTAAAATTGTTTAATTTTTTATACATTTGTAAACAATACTTTAGCGTGCTATGCTTAAAATTTATAATTAGCAATTAAAATATTATAAATCAACATTTTACATTCATCTAAGTTTAGTTAAAATTGAATTTATTTTTACAAACACGGCTTTAGAAATTAAATTTTTAAGCGCTCTGAGTATAGAAAAACAGTTACAATGGTAAATTCCGAAGAGTTTATAAAAAGAATCGAAAAAATACTAGATTTTTATAGTCTAACTGCCTCATCATTTGCGGATAAAATTGATGTGCAGCGCTCGAGTATTTCGCATTTATTATCCGGTAGAAACAAACCAAGTTTAGAGTTTGTACTAAAAATTACAGACACTTTTACCGAGGTAAATTTGTATTGGTTATTAGAGGGCAAAGGTTCGTTTCCTTATAAAGCCGAAAAAGTAATAACACCTACTCCAACGCTTCAAAAAGCTTCAGAAATAAGTGCCACAAAAAAACCGACTTCGAAAAAAAATATTGAAAGAGTAATTCTTTTTTATGACGATGGTAGTTTCGAAACGTATCAGCCATAAAACAACAACTTGCTCCAAAAAGAGCTAAGAATAGAGCGCAGCGCATAAAGCGTACAGCTTAGAGCCTAGAGCCTAGAGCCTAGAAAAGTATATAAAATAGAAACTATTAAAAAATATTTGAAATTTTCATATTTAAAAACGAATCATTTAAATAACTACAGAATCGATTATTCATGTAGTACCAAACAACAAATTTTGATTATTTTTGTAGTATGGAAAAACGATTATTTATTGGGGTAATTTCATGGGTACTTTTAACCGCGTGCTACCAACCTGAGCGCAATTGCGAAAGTTTTAAAACAGGTGAGTTTACTTTTGAATACGAAGTAAATGGAGAGATAAAAACAAGTACATTTTCTAGGACTGAAAAATACAGTATTGAATACTATGAAAATGTCGTTGATACGGCTTCAGTTCGCTGGTTAAATGGTTGTGAGTTCATTTTACAACCTAGCAATAAAGAAACACCTATTCACTATAAAATACTCTCTACGACGCCAGATTCTTATACATTTGAATATGGTTTGGTTGGAAAATCAAATAAAGCCAAAGGAACTGCTTTTAAGACAAACGAATAATTTTTAATGTTTTTGTTGGTTAGTGAATTTACATTACATTTAGAAACGATATGATTCTTAAAATAAGTTTCATTATAAAACTTTTTAAATGAAATCAATTTATTACTGTATTTCTTGTTTCATAATTTTTAGCTGCAAAGAGATTTCTAAAAAAGATAATTTCGCAACACTGAGCCAAAATAGTCCAAACATCGTAGGCACTACCAAATATTTAGGCACTCCTTTTGTAACGGCAGGAAATCGGGTGTATATGGTTGGGCATCAAGATGGAAGCTTTCCTGAACTTGGCTGGCATATTAAAGATGAAATGGGAGGTATTTGGAACCACCCTATTAAATTAATGGATGGGTTTAAAGTCGATTTAACCATAAATAATAAGCGTATTTCTTTAGGAAAAGCTGATTCGTTTACCAATTATCCTTTTGCAAACCGACATTTTTACGATATAAAAAATAAAAATCTTACCCTTGAGCGTTGGCAATTTGTACCTGACGACAAAGAAGGAATCGTTATTCAATTCATCCTTAATAATCTGGATAATAAAACACAAAATATCACTTTAGATTTTACTGGATTTACTGATTTGCGCCCAACGTGGCTTGGTGAACGTACCAATATGATAGACACAGCAGATAAAAGTGAATTTAACAGCGAGCATAACAGTTGGGTTGTAAAAGATTCATTAAATCCGTGGTTTGTAACTTTTGGCTCATTAAGTACACTTACCGCTAAAAATATAAGGTCTTCTTCATATTCTGGAAATGGAACCGCGGCTTCGCTTAGTTACGATTTAAAGCTTTCTGCCAATGAAGAAAAAACAATAGAATTTATCATCGCTGGCTCTTACACTTCTAAAAATGAAGCAATAGCGACTTACAAAAATCTTCAAGAAAATAGTATTAAGTATCTCAAAGAAAAACAAACACGATACCAACAAATTGCCTCCCAAAGTAAATTAACTATTGGCGACAAACAACTACAAGAAACCTTTGAGTGGCTGAAATATAATTCTGACTGGTTAGTAAGAACGGTTCCTGAGATTGGTTCTGGTATCACTGCCGGTATTCCTGATTATCCTTGGTGGTTTGGCGTCGACAGCGAATATGCCTTAAAGGGGTATATGGCTGTTGGTCAAAAAGAAGCTGTATACAGCACTATTAAGCTCTTAGATAGCATATCAGAAGCCACTAATGGAAACGGTCGAATTGTACACGAAGTTTCTACAAATGGGGTCGTATTTAACAAAGGTAATGTTAATGAAACGCCTCAGTTCGCTTCGTTAATTTGGGAAATTTACCAATGGAATGGCGATATTAATTTTCTTAAAAAATATTTTCCCACTATAGAAAAAGGCTTAGCATGGTTGTTAGCAGAAAATGATGCCAATCGTAATTTATTTCCTGATGGCTTTGGGATGATGGAAATTCATGGTCTAAATAGCGAAATGATTGATGTCGCAGCCTATACTCAAAAAGCATTTAGTGATGCCTCAAAAATGGCAGAAATTCTTAAAAAACCAAGTTTACAACAAGAATATAATACAATTGCAACTAAATTAAAAGAGAAAATAAATACTGAATTTTGGTCTGAAGAATTTAACTCGTTTGCAGATTTTATAGGAACAGATCAGCAAGCTTTACATTTAATTGAAGATGCCATTGTAAGAGCAGACACCTTAAAAAAACCTTGGGCTGTTGCCGAACTCAAACAAACTAAAGCGGCAATTTTAGCAAATCCTTCGGAGAAAGAAAGGCCATTTGTACTACATCATAATTGGGTTGTAAATACGCCAATGGAAATGAATATTGCCGATAGCGATAAAGCCTTAAAAGCGCTAAAAACGGCAGAACAATTTGTGAATCCTTTCGGAGTTTTTGTAACCGGAATAGATAGAGATGAATCCGCAGGATCTAACGACGGATCTTTTAAAGGAAGTAAGGTGTTCTCTTATACAGGAGCTGTTATGACTTTACCCACAGGTGTACAAGCTATTGCAGAAAATAATTATGGTCGACCTAACGAGGCCTTAAAATATTTAAAACGGATGTCAAGAACCTTTAGTTATGCCCTACCTGGGAGTATGTATGAGGTTTCACCAGATTATGGCATGATGACTCAGGCTTGGAACATTTACAGTTTCGCTATACCTATTGTACACCAATTTTTTGGTATTCAACCGAACGCAGTTCAAAAAAAAATAATCATTAAACCGCAAATGCCAGACGATTGGAGTGAAGCTTCGTTAGAAAATGTTATCATTGCTGATAATGTCATTTCTGTATTCTACAAAAAAGTTAAAAATAATGTACAAATTAAAGTCATTCAAGAAAATAACGATTGGGAAATAGCACTTATCTTACCCCAAATAAGTAATGAAAAAAGGTATCAAATTAGTAATGACATTATTAAACCTACTATTTTAAACGAAGAGCTTATTTTTAACATAACAGGAAAAACTCCAGTAGAAGTAAAAATAACCTATCGTTAATTCACTAACATTAAGCTAGTTACGCACCACTAAACAAAGATTAAATTTATTTTCATGATTTAATTAGGCCTATTATACACCATTTCTGGATGAGCGGTTTTTTGCTCTTTAAAAACTCTTTGCTGCTGCTTTACTGTCATAGTGCTTCCATCGTGACTCCAACCTGGAGGTCCAAATATGTACATTAACTTATGCGAAAGCTTAGGCGTTTTCTTCATGTCATTCCAGATATCTTTAAACTCGTGAGTTAAGATTACAATTGGATTATTAGAGCTCGGTGCATGGATAACACCATATTTAACAACGATAGAATCATCAAGTGGTAACCAAGTTCCAAACATTCTATCGAAAATATTTAAAAAGCCTCCATGATTTTTATCTAAATACTCCACATTTTGTGCGTGATGTACTTGGTGCATGGTATGCGTATTCATGAACTTCTCGAAAATACCTAATTTCGGCAACAAAACGGTATGTAATTGGAATTGCCATAAAGCTTCAATCCCTAAACAAAACACGACCATTTCTGGCGGAAAACCAATTGCAGGCATCCACATGTAAAATAATGGCTTGTATAAAAGTGTAAACCAGCCATTACGAACCGCAGTTCCTAAATTAAAATTATCCGAAGAATGGTGTACGATATGTGCTGCCCATAAAATTCTAATTTCATGGTTAGCCCTATGAAACCAATAATAGGTAAAATCGTCTGCCAGTTGACAAATAATCCACACGTACCAAACATATCCAAAAGAGGCATAGCCCAAAATATTAGTGTGAACTCCATTAACCAAGGGGTTAAACAACTCAAAAACATAAGTAAAAATAACTATGGCAGAAAATAGTTTTAAAAACGCAGCAAGTATTGCTGAACCTATTCCCATAAAACCACTCGCAAACAAATCTTTCCAATCATACAAATCGTGATGATCATCGTGGGTTTTGCTGTAGGTAAGCTCTAATAAAATAAAAATAATAAAACAAGGTGCACCGTAAACAAGGGGATTCGTTAAATCCATAAATTTCAATTTTTTTCTAAAATTACTATTAAAAGTTAAAACAAAATAGTTTGTTTAACTTTTTTATTAAAATGTTGAACTATTTTTGAGCATTTCTAAGCAACTTATTTTGTTCTTCCAATAGTTTTTCCATATTAGACAGTAGCTGAATTTGCTTTGGCGTTTCTACTTCGGTGTTTTTTGGGTCTTCCGCTTTTAATTTAAAACGATTAAAAAATTTAATGACGACAAAAATTGTTAAAGCAACAATAAAAAATCGATAATCACCTCAATTAATTCTCCGTAACCAACAGCAACTTCTTCTTTTGCTTCTGTGGCTACCCTCAAAACATACTTTTTAGATTGAAGGTTTACATCATCGGTAAACAATGACAAGGGTGGCATAATTATTTTTTTTACCAAAACATTCACCACATTATTAAAGGCTGTTCCAATAATAATACCAACGGCCATATCTATTAGATTTCCCTTTACAGCGAAACTTTTAAATTCTTCAACAAAACCTTTTACCATATGCTACTTAAAATAATGTAGGTTGACTATCATCTTCATTCGGTTTTTTCTTTTTTGAAGGTGTTACTTCATCATTCAACGAATTTTTATCAGTATCTTCCTCCTCAGAAACAGCCTCTTCATCAACAACTTCGATATTGTTCATATCTTCAGGTTCTTCTTCAATGTACTCCAAAGGTTCTAAAGCATTCATATTTTTAACCTTATCCGCAGTGAGTTGATTGCCTAAAGCTTTTATTCCCTTAATCGATATAAAATCTTCTATATCAATACTTTGATTATCCTTTGTTTCTTTTCCTTTTTGCTTTGCAAACTCAATTTCAACCACTGGGCGCCAATCGGTAGAAACCAACTCTAAAACTGATTTTGGGTGTTCTGAAATAAATAAATCTTCTCTATTTTCAGATTCAATCAAAAATCGTTTTACATAATAACGCTCTTTTTCACCATCGTAATAAATAGCAGATATAGGTTTATTAGGATTCCATTTTTCTAAGACAATCATGTCTTCATCGAAATGTGCTGTTAATTCTGGAAAAATTGTTTTAGCATATCCTTTTTGGGTAATGATCAACAACAAGTCTTCTCCTTTAAATTCGCCCAACAACTCTCCTCTTCCATCGACATTTAATCGGCGAACAATATCATCGAACCAAATTTTTCTAGGTTTTAACGTCGAAACCCCTTTTTCTTTTAATTCTATTCTTTTGACTGCATATTTGGTCACTATATTGCCTTTAGAGGCTCTTCCTTTAATCAAAACATCTGAAAAATCAAGATCCCATTTCAGCTTTTTAATACTGCCTGCCTGACGCAATAGCACCGTAACCACTTCGGCTTCTCCATTTGGATTTTCAGAAAAATAAAGTATGTCCGAATTAGGATTACCATTCGTTAAATCATACATTTTATCTCTCGTAATACTCGTTACATTAAATCTTTTAATATAACTCGGGCCGTTTTTACCATCTTTATATATAATGTTATAGATAGTTCTCTTGTCTTTTTTCTTAAAAACAGCCACATGAATTATGTTTTTACCCACAAAAGTCTTGGCATCTACTTTTGTAATCATCATCTCGCCACTTTTGGTAATGATAATAATATCGTCTATATCACTACAATCATCTACATACTCGTCTCGTTTTAAAGATGTCCCGACAAAGCCTTCTTCTCTATTTACATAGAGTTTTGTATTTCTGATCACTACCTTAGTCGCTTCGATATCATCAAAAACACGAATTTCAGATTTACGCTCACGATCTTTACCGTATTTTGTTTTTAAATCTTTAAAATATGCAATGGCGAAGTCGATTAAATTAGTTAAGTGATGCTTTACTTCAGCTATTCTAGCTTCAAGACTATCAATAAGTTGCTGCGCTTTATCAATATCAAATTTTGAGATCCGTTTTATCCTGATTTCTGTTAAACGAACAATATCATCTTCAGTCACAGCACGCTTTAAATGTTTTGTAAAAGGAGCTAATCCTCGGTCAATGGCACTAATTACACCTTCCCAAGTTTCTTCTTCTTCTATATCACGATAAATACGGTTTTCAATAAAAATACGCTCTAAAGAAGAAAAATGCCATTGCTCTTCTAGTTCACTCAACTGCACTTCTAGCTCACGTTTCAACAATTCTACCGTATAATCTGTAGAACGCTTCAACATTTCAGTTACGCCAATAAAAAGCGGCTTATTATCTTCTATAATACAGCCTAATGGCGAAATGGAAGATTCACAAGCCGTAAAAGCATACAAGGCATCAATTGTTTTATCAGGAGATAAACCCGATGGCAAATGAATTAAAATCTCGACATTAGCCGCCGTATTATCTTCTATTTTTCGGACTTTGATTTTGCCTTTATCATTCGCTTTAAGGATAGAATCTATTAAAGTAGAAGTATTAGTTCCGTAAGGTATTTCATTAATAACCAGCGTATTCTTGTCTAACTGTGCTATTTTAGCACGTACTCGTATTTTACCACCTCTTAGTCCGTCATTATACCCAGAAACATCAATAATACCCGCCGTTGGAAAATCAGGAAATATGGTAAATTTTTGTCCTTTTAAATATTTTATAGACGAATCTATCAGCTCAATAAAATTATGTGGAAGTACTTTAGTGGAAAGCCCCACTGCAATACCCTCCGCGCCTTGCGCTAATAATAACGGAAATTTTACTGGAAGATTTACGGGTTCTTTTTTACGACCATCATAAGAAGATTGCCATTCGGTAATTTTAGGACTAAAAACGACTTCTAAACCAAATTTTGACAGTCTAGCTTCAATATAACGTGATGCTGCTGCACCGTCACCAGTGAGTATATTTCCCCAGTTACCCTGAGTATCAATTAAAAGATCTTTCTGACCAATTTGCACCATAGCATCGGCAATACTAGCATCTCCGTGCGGGTGATACTGCATGGTGTGCCCCACCACATTCGCAACTTTGTTGTACCGACCGTCATCTAGCTCCTTAAGCGAATGCATAATTCTACGTTGCACAGGTTTAAAACCATCTTCAATAGCAGGTACAGCACGTTCTAAAATTACATAAGAGGCGTAATCTAAAAACCAATCCTTGTACATTCCTGTTACTTTCGTAAGGGAATCTTGTGTAGTATCTTGCGATTCTATAGGTTCTTGTTCGCTTGTATTTTCTTCGTTCAGTTCTTCGTTCTCTTCCATGCAGAAAGATTCGTGTTTATTTTGACCTGCCTTTCGGTAGGTTGGTTTATATTTAGTTAGACTCTACTAGGTCTAGCTCTACTTTAAGGTTTTCTATGATGAATTTTTGTCGATCCGGAGTGTTTTTTCCCATGTAAAATTCTAACAAACTTTCGATAGACATATTCTTGTCTAGCATTACAGGCTCTAAGCGAATGTCTTCTCCTATAAAATGTTGAAACTCATCAGGAGAAATTTCACCCAAACCTTTAAATCTGGTAATTTCTGGCTTCCCTGATAAGGCTTCCATCGCCGCTTGTTTTTCTTCTGGACTGTAACAATAGAACGTCTGTTTTTTATTCCGAACCCTAAATAAAGGTGTTTGTAAAATATACAAGTGATTCTCTTTTATTAATTCTGGGAAAAACTGCAAGAAAAACGTAATTAACAATAACCGAATATGCATACCATCGACATCGGCATCTGTGGCAATTACGATTTTGTTATAACGCAAGTCTTCCATAGAATCTTCTATGTTTAAAGCCGCCTGTAGCAGGTTAAACTCTTCATTTTCGTAGACAATTTTTTTACTCATGCCATACGAGTTTAAAGGTTTTCCACGAAGACTAAAAACCGCTTGCGTATTTACATCTCGCGATTTTGTAATGGAACCAGAAGCGGAATCTCCCTCGGTAATAAAAAGCGTGCTTTCTAAATACCTAGGATTTTTAATATCTGCCAAATGAACACGACAATCTCTTAATTTTTTATTGTGTAAGTTCGATTTTTTAGCTCTATCTCTTGCTAATTTACGAATCCCAGAAAGTTCTTTACGTTCCTTCTCGGCTTGCATAATTTTTCGCTGTAACTTCTCTGCCGTATCTGGGTTCTTATGTAAGTAATTATCGAGTTTTGTTCCAATAAAGTCATTAATATAAGTACGAACCGTTGGGAATTCGCCTCCCATATCGGTAGAACCTAATTTTGTTTTCGTTTGACTCTCAAAAACAGGCTCACTCACTTTTATAGCGATAGCGGAAATAATTGACTTCCGAATATCAGATGAATCGTAGTTTTTCCCATAAAAATCGCGAATAGTTTTAGCAATCGCCTCTCTAAACGCTGCTTGATGCGTTCCTCCTTGCGTGGTATTTTGTCCGTTTACAAAAGAATGGTATTCTTCGCTGTATTGCGTTTTACTATGCGTGATAGCGACTTCAATATCATCCCCTTTTAAATGAATAACCGGATATAACATGTCATCTATGTTATTATTATCTTCTAAAAGATCTTTAAGTCCGTTTTCTGAAGTGAACTTTTCCCCATTAAAAACAATGGTTAATCCTATGTTTAGGTACACATAGTTTTTAAGCATTCGCTCAATATATTCATGGCGATACTTGTATTTTTTAAAGATAACCTCATCAGGAATAAAAGAAACCTTAGTTCCTTTTCTTTTAGTGGATTCTTCTGGACCAAACTCTTCTACTAAATTTCCTTGATGAAATTCGGCTGTTTTTAATTTATTCTCTCGTGATGATTCTACCTTAAAAAAAGTAGACAAAGCATTCACGGCTTTCGTACCTACTCCGTTTAATCCTACCGATTTTTTAAAGGCTTTAGAGTCGTATTTACCACCCGTATTCATTTTAGAAACCACATCTACGACTTTTCCTAAAGGAATTCCACGGCCATAATCGCGAACGGTCACTAAATTATCTTTAATATTAATATCGATAGTTTTGC
>JANQTG010000154.1:0-1548 GCA_030731855.1 Cellulophaga sp.
TTGTGGATTTCTGGTTGTTCTTTATGAGTTTTTTGAACTTGAACTTGATACTTGAACTTTCGTACTTCGTATTTTCTAATCTTAATACTCCTGCACTGAGCGTAGTTGAAGTATAATACTTTTTAAATTTCGTATTTCTAATTTTGTAATTCGTATTTTTCTTGTCTTAATACTTAATACTTTTTAAACTTCGTATTTCGTACTTCCTATTTTTTTAAACTGGTTTTTTCTTTAAAGCAGCAGTTGCAGCACCAATAATTCCAGCATAATTCTGTAATTCTGCGGCAATAACCGGCGTTTCAATTTTAATGTATTCTTTAAACTCATCAAAATCTTTCGAGGTACCACCGCCAATAATAATTAAATCTGGTGAGATGATAATGTCCACATGCTCTAAAAATTTATTAAAGCGTTTACCCCATTTTTTGTAACTTAAATTTTCTTTTTCTTTGATGGACGCTGCTGCAAAAAGCTCAAATTTGCTATAATTTTTGTACGGTATTTGTCCCAATTCAAAATTAGGTAATAGTTCGCCATTCCAAAAAGCGCCGCTCCCTAAGCCAGTACCTATTGTAATCATAAGCACTAAACCTTGTTTACCTTTGCCAACACCATAATTCATACTGGCATAACCAGCGGCATCAGCGTCATTAATTACAGTAACTGGCATACCAGTATAATCGCTAAAAAGTTCTTCAGCATTTACTCCTAGCCACTTTTTACTCAAATTGCCATAAGCTTTACAAGTTCCATTTTTTATGATGGTAGGAAAACCACAGCCAATAGGACCATTATAATCAAAATGTTTCACAATTTGCGCAAACACTTCGGCCATTTCTTCCGGTTTTCTCGATTTTGGTGTGGGGATTCTAAAACGTTCGGTAAGTAATTCACCCGTATTTGTGTCTACTAAAGCCCCTTTCATTCCAGAACCTCCAATGTCAATGCCTAATAATGTCATGTTGTAATGCTAACTGTTTTAACAAAAATAGGAATAATTAAAAATTAAAAATGGATAATTGAAAATGAGTTTTAAAAATCATTTTAAATACAATCAGGTAAAAGAAGTTTAAAACCACTAAATTACAACCACCGCAGTACCCACAATAGAGATCATGCTAGTCATAGATTCGGAGATAGACTCTACATCAACAGAAATTCCCACAATAGCATTCGCCTTTAGGTTTTCGGCATGCGTTTTTAATTTTTGAAAAGCAACTTCTTTCGCTTCTAAAAGCGATTTTTCATAACCGGCATAGGCCTTTTTGCCACTAAAGATGTCCTTTAATGACATTCCAGCCCCACTAAATGTAGCCGTGTATGTAACGGTAGATACTATACCTAAATAGTTTGTGATTGTTTTTCCTTCAATGCTGTTTGTAGTAGTTAAAATCATATTTATAATTGAAAATTGAAAATGGATAATTAAAAATGAATAATTTTTAAAAGCAAAATTGGGTTATCAATCCATCACTTAAAAGGTTTTAAAATTGCCAGTTTTTACTCAATAAAAAAGCTTTGCTTTTATAAACCATCAACGGACAACCA
>JANQTG010000154.1:1648-42282 GCA_030731855.1 Cellulophaga sp.
ACCGCCTTCTGCACCACTTCAAAAACCTTATTTCCATCGCATTTTAGGGTTTTGGAGGGGTATTTTAGTAGCAGCGCGTAATCGTGTGTCGCCATTAAAATAGTGCGACCAGTTTTATTGATTTCTTGTAAAACTTTCATTACTTCCACACTTGTTTGTGGGTCTAGGTTTCCTGTAGGTTCATCAGCTAAAATAAGCTCAGGATCATTTAATAAAGCTCTTGCAATAGCAATTCGCTGTTGTTCACCACCCGATAATTCGTGCGGAAATTTAAAGCCTTTAGTTTTCATACCTACTTTATCCAAAACACTTTCTATCTGAGCGTTCATTTTAGAAACGTCTTTCCAACCTGTAGCTTTAAGTACAAATAGAAAATTATGATTAACCGTTCTGTCAGGTAATAATTTAAAATCTTGAAAAACAATGCCTAGTTTACGCCGCAGAAACGGAATATCTTTCTCTTTTAAGGTTCTTAAATCAAAATCTACAACGCTACCAGAGCCTTCTTTTAAAGGTAAATCGCCGTAAAGTGTTTTCATAAAACTACTTTTACCGCTACCTGTTTTGCCAATTAAATAGATAAATTCTCCTTTTTTAACATCAATGTTTACCTCGTTTAGTACTAAACTTTCTTTCTGAAAAATGGAAACATCGGTTAATTTTAAAATACTCTCAGTCATAATAAAAATTATTAAGATAAAAGTAACACCTTAAGATGATATTAAACAGAATTTTGTAGAAAATAAAAAAGTATCTTCGCATACTTAGGAACAAAATATGTCGTTATAGTATTACTATACGAGATATTTCTTAATTGTTGGAGAACACTATGTTAAAGAAAAACTTCGCGCTAATGCTAGTCCTATTGGGATCTTTGCATTTTTTGAGCGCTCAAAAATCAAAAATTTTTACCCACGATCAAAAAGAGTACCAACAGGCTTTGGCGCTCTACAATAACGAACAATTTCAAGCGGCGCAAGCTATTTTTGAAAAGGTTAAATCCACCACTAAAGATCCAGAAACCGAAGCTAACAGTGCTTATTATGCTGCAAATGCCGCGGTTCGTTTAAATCAGCTAGGTGCTGATAAATTAATGGAAGATTTTGTGGCGAATTATCCAACATCCACTAGGCGCAATGCGGCTTATTCTGATGTAGCGGAATATTACTTTGAGACTGGAAAATATCCGTATGCTTTAAAGTGGTACAAACGAGTAGACCAAAGTGGCTTATCTAAAGCCGAAATGGAAAAGTTTAATTTTAATTACGGCTATGCTTTATTTTCTTCAAAAAATTCACAAGAAGCCGAAAAATACTTGAATAAAGTAACCAATTCGGCCGTTTACGGATCGCAAGCGAAATATTATTTGGGGTATATTGCCTATCAAAAAGATGATTATTCAGGCGCAAATGAGCGTTTTGACCAGATTACAGATCAAAAGGTTTTAGAAGAAAAGCTATCCTACTATCAAGCAGATTTGAATTTTAAACTTGGGAAGTTCGAAGAAGCTATAGAAATTGCCAAAAAACAATTTTCAAAAGCAGATCGTTTAGAAAAATCAGAATTAAATAAAATAATTGGCGAGAGTTATTTTAACTTAAAACAATACGATAATGCGGTGCCTTATCTTTTAGAATATAACGGTAAAGCGGGCAAATGGAGCAATACGGACTTTTACCTTTTAGGGTATAGCTACTACAAACAAGGCGATTATTCGAATGCCATTCAGCAGTTTAATAAAATTATTGCAGGCGATAATGATGTTTCTCAAAATGCCTATTACCATTTAGCGGAATGTTATTTAAAGCTCGATAAAAAACCAGAGGCTTTAAATGCCTTTAGAAACGCATCTCAAATGGCGTACTCTGAAAAAATTCAGAAAGATGCTTTTTTAAACTACGCTCGTTTAAGTTATGAAATAGGCAACGCTTACGAAAATGTACCCAGCGTATTGGCTAATTATTTAGAGAAATATCCCAAAGATGAAAATACCCAAGAAATTCAAGATTTATTAGTCGATTCTTATATTACTTCAAGAAATTTTGCAGGAGCCTTAGAACTTTTAGATAACAATAAAAATTTTGGTAGTAAAGCAACTTATCAAAAAGTAGCTTTTTACAGAGGTGTTGAATTATTTTTAGCGGCAGATTATACTGCGGCGATGGTAGCTTTTAATAAATCGCTCGATAAACCTGAGGATCCAAAATTTGCCGCGAGAGCTACTTTCTGGAAAGCAGAATCTGCCTACAATAGCAATAAATTTGAAGAAGCTTTAGAAGGTTTTAAAGAGTTTCAAAAAAATGTGCATGCAAAATCAACTCCTGATTATGCAGATTTTAATTATAATTTAGGCTACACCTATTTTAAACTAAAAGAGTATGAAAATGCGGTAACCTATTTAACTGCTTATACAAATACGAGCAACGACCCAGAAAAACAACACGATGCCTTTTTACGTTTAGGCGATAGTTATTTTGCATCGAGTAAATACTGGCCAGCTATAGAAGCTTATAATAAAGCCTTAGAAGGCCAAGGTAGCGAAAAAGATTATGCGGCTTTTCAAAAAGCTTTGAGTTATGGTTTTGTAGATCGCGTTGCCACTAAAATAGAAGATCTGAATGCTTTTGTAACAAAATATCCAAAATCTAACTTAAAAGATGATGTTTTATTTGAACTGGCTAATTCATACGTACGTGCCAATAAAGAATCTGAAGGCTTGCGTATTTACGATAAGCTTATTGCGGAGTATAAAAATAGTCCGTTGGTACCACAAGCCATCGTAAGACAAGGTTTGGTTCATTATAATTCCAACGAAAGTGAAAAAGCTTTAGCTAAATTTAAAACTGTAGTACGCGATTATCCAAATACACAAGAAGCGATACAAGCCGTAACTACCGCAAAACTTATTTATGTAGATTTAGGTAGAGTTAGCGAGTATGCCCAATGGGTAAGAGGTTTAGATTTTGTGGAAGTAACCGATACAGAATTGGATAACGCCACCTTCACTTCTGCCGATCAAAAATATTTAGAAGGTAAAACCGATCAAGCTATTCGTGGATATCAAAATTATTTAAAAGAGTTTCCAAAGGGTCTTCATACCTTAAAAGCTAACTTTAACTTAGCACAAATTTATTATGCTAATAACGATAAAGATAATGCCTTAGAAAACTATAAAAATGTAGCAGAAAGGGGAGTTAGTGAATATTCGGAGCAAGCATTAACCAGAGTTTGTGAAATTTACGTTGGTAAAAACAATTACAAAACGGCGATACCCTTTTTAGAAAAATTAGAGCAAACGGCCAATATTCAACAGAACGTAACCTTCGCTCAGTCTAATTTAATGAAAGGTTATTTTGAGCAAAACCAATATGCCAAAACTATAGCCTACGCAGAAAAAGTATTGGCGACCAGTAAAATAGATAATCGTATAAAGAGTGATGCGCAGATTATGATTGCTCGCTCGGCGATAAAAACCAATGATGAAGCAAGAGCCAAAGCAGCTTATGCAGAGGTTTTAGTAATTGCTACTGGGGAATTAGCTGCAGAGGCACTGTATTATGATGCTTATTTTAAGCATAAAGAAGGTAAAAACGAAACCTCTAACGAATCAGTACAACGATTGGCAAAAGATTTTTCTGCCTATAAAGAATGGGGAGGAAAAGGTTTAGTGTTGATGGCAAAAAACTTTGATGCCTTGGGTGATGCGTACCAAGCTACCTATATTTTAGATAGTGTTATTATAAATTTTGCACAATACCCTGAAATTGTTGCAGAAGCGAAGCAAGAAGCTTTTAGAATAAAATCGAAAGAAGCAAAAAGCAACTCATCTGTAAATCCTGAAAATTAATATCCAATTGCAAAAGAGACACTATATGCAGTCATACATAAAAATAATTACACTTCTTTTTTTATTTTTTTTCCAGTCGATCGTAGCACAAGAAAAAAATAAAGATAGTATCATAGGTACCGAAACCATAACGGTTGTAAAAGCATACAAACCTACTATTGCCGACGCATTTAAAATTAAATCGGTACCCGTAATTAATGATTCTATTGTTTTAAAAAAGAAGAATATTAATTATACTATTTTTTCAGTTCCTGTTGCTTCTACTTTTACGCCGGCTAAAGGTAAAGCTGCGACGGTAGATAGGATACCACCACCTGTTTTATTTAATTCTTTTGCTTCTCTTGGTTTTGGTACCTATGATAATGCCTTGGCAGAATTTTACACGAGCAGAAGTATTAACCGAGACGAACGTTTAGATATTGGGTTAACACACCATTCATCAAGAGGACAAATAGATAGTATTGCCCTAAATAATGATTTTTACGACACAAAATTAACCGCTGGTTATTCTAAGAGCGACACTAATTTAGATTGGGGCACTAACTTAGGTTTGCAACATCAACAATACAACTGGTATGGGGTGCCTTTAGGTAGTTTATCTGATCAGCAGATTGCCGATATAGATTCGAGACAAAATTATTTTAATGCTGAACTTACTGGTCATATTAATATGGAAGATTCCTATTTTGAAAGGGGAGAAGCTTTAGTTCGTCGTTTTTGGGATGCTACAAAATCGGCAGAAAATAGAGCTATGCTAAAAGGTATTGGTAATTTTCCTATTCAAGATGAAAATATATTATTGAAACTTAAACTAGATTATCTAGGTGGAAGTTTCCAAAATGCCAGTGTGAATAGCGTTGAAAACTTAGGCGGAATTAATTATAGTTTATTTCAAGCAGGAGTAGGACCAAGTATTCAAATTATTAGAGACGATTTGGCAATTAATTTAGGGGCGAATCTTGTTTTTGGGTTAGATGCAGAAAATAGCGATAGCAATTTTTATGTGTATCCAGATGTAACTGCCAGTTACAGAGTTTTCGATGAAACTCTAATTGCGTATGGAGGTATTCAAGGAGAATTAATTCAGAATTCTTTTTACGATTTTGTAGAAGAAAATCCGTTTGTTTCGCCTACCCTAATTATACAACCAACAGATCAGCAATACAACGCTTATGCTGGTGTTAAAGGGCAATTATTACAAAATTTAAGTTATAATGTTAATATCTCTTATACCACAGAAAATAGAAAGCCATTATTTTTATGGAACCCTTTAAATAACCTTCGGGTAGATGATAAAGGCTATACATATAGAAACTCTTTTCAGGTTTTTTATGACGATGTTAAAACCTTAGGGGTTTTTGGAGAATTAAATCTGACAATAAAAAGAAACTTTAGTTTAGGCGTAAATGCCGAAGCTTTTAATTACAATACCGAGACCGATCGCCCAGCTTGGAACTTACCTAAATTTACGAGTTCTTTATTTATGGACTATCAAATTACCGATAAATGGTTTTTTGGAGCCTCTGTTTTTTATATGGGCGAGCGTAACGATTTGTTATCAGAAGTGGTTCAAAATACAACTCCAGATAATTTTCCATCCGAAGAAATTTCTTTAAATGCTTTTTGGGATGTGAATGCGAATTTAGGTTACCGATTTAATAATCAGCTTTCCATATTTGTAAAAGGGAACAATTTAACGAATAGCAATTATCAGCGCTGGGCGAATTATCCGGTACAAGGATTACAAGTAATTGCGGGTGCAACTTATAAGTTCGATTTTTAACAACTGTTTTTTAAAGTTTCACAACAAATACGTGTAGGAAAAATTCAACTGGCTGTTTTTTAAATACTTAAAATATCCTATTTACGTTATATACTTAACCCAATCTAAGTATATAATGAAGACATTTTACACTACAATCCAATTATTTGTTGGATTAATTTGTTTTTTAGGACAAAGTCAAAATTTAGTAAAAAACCCTAGTTTCGAGGCCAAAAATAAATGTCCGGATGACTACGGAACGCTTAATATAGATGTAAAAGATTGGAAAATTCCAAGCTTAGGAACCACCGATTATTTTAGTACCTGTAGCACAAAATTACCCGTAGAAGATAATTTTATTGGATCTCAACGCCCATTTGAAGGCGATGGGTATGCTGGAATGTATATGTACGCACCCCAAGATTACAGAGAATATATAACCGCAGCATTAGAAACTACTTTAGAAAAAGGAAAATCTTATAAAATTTCTTTCATGATAAATTTGGCGGACAAAGTTGAATTTGCCGTCAATACTTTTGATATTTTGTTATCTAAAACTGCTTTTGAAGTAAATACCTCTAAATATATAGATTTAGGGTACGTTCCGACAAGTTCAGACATGAACTACAAAGAAATTATGACCAGAGGTTATTACGACAATACAGAAGAATGGACCGAAGTTTCTACTACAATTATAGCAAAAGGTAACGAACGTTTTCTTACTATAGGCAATTTTAAAAGTAATGAAGCAACCAACATTCAAGTCGTTAAGAAAACATCGAGAAAATCGGCTTATTATTTTATTGATATGGTAAGTGTTGAAGCGATGCCTTTCTTTAATTTAAATGAATTGTATGTTATAGATGATATTCTGTTTGATAATGATGAAACCAGTATCGAGGTTTCTAATAACGAGCAGTTACAAGGTTTAATAGATTATTTAAAGGCAAAGCCTAATTTGAAAGTAAATCTTTACGGACATACAGATGCTATGGGATCTGCAAACTATAACGACGATTTATCTGAAAAAAGAGCAGAAACTATTGCCAATTTTCTAATAAAACAAGGCGTGCCTAAAAGTAAAATAGCATGGAAAGGTTTTGGATTAAAAAAGCCAATAGTCGATAATAATCAAGAACAACTTCGTTTTAAAAACAGGCGTGTAGAATTTTTAATTTCTCAGCCCGATAGTAATTACGCCAATACGGTTTATGAGGATCAGTAGGTGATTTACAAATAATAATGTTTCTTTTGTAACTTTTATATCTTTTAGATACTTATTGTATAAAGCAAATGAATGCTAAAGAAAGGGTTTTTAAGAAATAATATTGGCAAAAACATACCTATCTATAAATTCCTAATCGGAATTATTTTAGGATTACTCGCTGCGTTTTTCTTGTACGAAATCCTTTATCTTTTTAGGGAAACTCTTCGAGTTTTTTCGACGTCTGAAGAACATGATATTTGGATATTAACCGATGAAGAAGTTGACTTTTATAACCTAATTTTTGCTTTTATTGCAACGATAATGGGACAATCTATTTGTCTTATCTATTGGTTTGATACTCCTAAAACTAATTTTAATGCTAGACCAACTAGACTAGGCAGTGTTGTCCATGAGCAGCGATTATTGAACTGGTATTTTCTAAATTGGTTTGCTAAACTAGCTTTTGTTTTTGGTATTATGTTTGGTTTCCCAGGATTTGCCGGTCATTACGAATTTAGTTTTTTTCCTGATTTTAACTACTTCTTTATCTTAATTATTATTGTTTTATTTCTTCAAACTTGGAACGGAATATTATTGGTTTTTAAAGCTAAAGCTTTTAAATGGATGCTGATTTCAGCCCTAATAGTTTCAAGTGTTTCTTATGGTTTATCAAAAATAAACATAGTAGCGTATAAAGAATTAAATAATCGGGTTATTGAAAAAAGAATATCTTCAAAATATCAATTAAACTTACCAGAAAGTAGCGTTTTTAAAAAGCAGGAACAAAAAAATTGGTTACCAAAAGTATCAGTAGTATTTTCCTAAGACTCGACTATTAAAGAGCCAATTTATTTGTTAGGAAATTCCATGCTAGGGCCAAGAGCAATAGCTTTAAAAATGGATTCCATAAGTAAGGCCAGAAGTAATCCTAAATTTTGGAATGAACAGGCCAATTTTAATTTTCAGATTGATAAAAATATGCCGATGCTCCATGTTGAACGGATGAAGGAGGAATTGGGGCATGTCGATTTCAGATGGCTTGATATATTGGTTTTACCAAGGGATAGGAAATTTGAAGACTTTTATTATCAATCCATTCAATACTCTTATCTCAGTATTTTTAATCAATACAATATATTATATGAAACCAATAAAGAAAAAGAGTTTTCGAATATTATAAAAATTGAGTGTGCAGAAAATCAATACCTAATTAATAATAACATTGTCTCCGTAGAGGCTTTTAAAATTAAATTGCAAAACCTAATGCAAAAAGATAAAAATTACGTTATTGAATTTTATTTTGGCGAACAAGTAACTTTTAGTCAATATGTTGGGACTTATTCCACGTTATGGGAATTAGTAAACGAACTTAGAAATATAATGTCTATTGATATTTATGGACGAGATTATGCTGATTTAGAGGGAGAAGAACGAGAGATAATTTTAGATAGATATCCTTTTCGGTTAATGGAAATGTTTACAGATTCTAAAGCCGAAGATTAACTAAAAAAATTACCTTTGCCAACTTATTCAACACATGGCAAATCCCAATAAATTTTCTTTTATAAACCCTAAAAAAAGCCCCATTTTTTATGGGTATATAGTCGCTATTTTTGGAACTATTGGCGTTTATTTAAGCATGCCCGGGCAAACTATAGGGGTGTCCGTTTTTACCGATCCTGTAAAAGATGCCTTAGGCCTTTCAAGAAATCAGTTTAGTAATGCCTACATGATTGGTACTATTATGAGTTCTTTAGTGATTGGCAAAGCTGGTGTATGGTTCGATAAGTATGGCGCAAGATATGTGGCATTTTTTGCAGCACTAACATTGGCTTTTTCTTTGTTGTTATGTTCTTGGTCTGTAAGCATGAGCGTCTTTATTCAAGAGATTCTCCAAATACAGTCATGGTTAATTCCTTTTTGTTTAATGACACTCCTGTTTTTTATGCTTCGATTTTCTGGACAGGGTGTTTTAACCATGGCATCGCGGAATGTGATTATGATTTGGTTCGATAAAAACCGAGGAAAAGTAAATGCCGTCAGCAGTGTGGCCATTTCCTTTGGTTTTTCATCTTCGCCACTCTGGGTTAATTATTTAATAGAAAGTTATACTTGGCAAGGGGCTTGGCAAATTTTAGCTTTGGCGCTGGTCATCTTAAGCGTTTTAATTTTACAATTTTACAAAAACAAACCAGAAGATCATGGTTTGCTCCCAGATGGTGAGGTAATAACCGAAGAAAAAACAATAAAACGTTCAGCTAAACAATACACTTTGGAAGAAGCTAAGAAAACACGTGCCTTTTGGATGTATGGTTTAATATTAGCCTTTAATAGCTTTTTTATCACAGGGTTAACCTTCCATATTGTATCTATTTTTAATAGTGAAGGCTTTCCTAAAGAAGATGCTATTGCTATTTTTTTACCAGCATCAGTTGTTGCCGTAACAGTATCTATTGTTTTTAATTTTTTAAGCGATTATTTAAGGTTAAAACTCTATTTATATTTAATGATTTTAGGCGGAATTTTTGCATCCGTAGGTTTTCTTTTTCTTTCAACTTGGTTTGGTGTGCCCTTGCTAATTCTAGGTTTCGGAATTATGAGTGGTTTTTATGCAGTACTTAATGCCATCGTTTGGCCTCGTTTTTATGGAAGAACACATTTAGGGGCTATTACAGGAAAAATTATGAGTCTTTTAATTTTAGCCAGTGCATTGGCACCCAGTACTTTTAGCTTGTGTTTTTCTACTTTTGAAAATTATAGATTAATGGGCTATATAGGCTTGGCATTTTTATTGTTTTTAGGA
The DNA here is from genome assembly GCA_030731855.1 of Cellulophaga sp. Classification (GTDB taxonomy): domain Bacteria; phylum Bacteroidota; class Bacteroidia; order Flavobacteriales; family Flavobacteriaceae; genus Cellulophaga. Next base: position 11,268 of record JANQTG010000154.1, read on the forward strand.
ATAGCCTCTATAAAAGCAAATAATCCGCAGTAGTATTCTTGATTATTCTTATTAGTCCTTAACAATTAATTTTAGCATTTCTTTCAGAGAAAATAGGTTTTATATTTTTATCTTTTACAGCCAATATTTAGAATACTATTTTTTATTTACTTCACAGAATACCTTATCATGAATGCAGCCAATAGTCGAAAAAACCAAGCAAAAGTTTTACGAATTTTTAGAAAAATACACCGATACACTGGCGCAACTTTATTTCTATTTTTCTTTGTTATTTCGGTATCAGGTCTTTTACTAGGCTGGAAAAAAAATAGTAATGGATGGTTATTAGCCGATACCCAAAAAGGTACTACTACAGAGTTTTCACAATGGTTGACTTTAGAAGTGTTGACTCAAAAGGCCCAGGCTGTAATGAAAGATTCTGTTAGTGATGAAACCTTTATTGTTTTAGATCGAATTGATATTCGAAAAGATAAAGGTGTTATTAAATTTAATTTTGATGGGTATTATGGGCTACAGCTAGATGGTGGAACAGGAGAATTATTAGAATTTGGAAAACGGAATACCGATTTGGTTGAAAATATTCATGATGGGTCTATTTTAGATGCTTATTTTAATATATCAGGCGGATATATAAAGTTGTTTTATACCACCATTATGAGTGTTGCTTTATTAATTTTTACGATTACAGGGTTTTGGCTTTGGTACGGGCCAAAACGTATGCGAAATACAACTTAAAAATAAATATTAGCTCAAAAATATTGATGTAAAACGGATTGTTTTTTAGTTTATTTTCGCGGAATATTTAAAACTATAAATGTCTATACTAAAGAAGGTTAGATCGGTTAATGCATTATATGCTGGTCTAGATAAAGAGATTGCTATTTTTCAATCTAAAACCTCGTTACATTGCAAGGCTGGCTGTGGCAAATGTTGTACACATGCAGAGGTTGATGCTTCTCCTTTAGAATTTATTCCTTGGGCATTTAATCTTTTTTTAAATGGTACGGCAGCCACAACTTTAGACGAACTAAATAGTAAAGAAAGTGCCATTTGTCATATTTACGAACCGCTTTCTATTGTAGATAGTGGTAGCGGAAAATGCAGTGATTATGTATACCGTGGATTAATTTGTCGTTTGTTTGGTTATGGAGCAAATCGCGATAAATTTGGTGAAATGCGTTTAGCTACCTGTAAAATTATAAAAGAAACTCAAGCAGAAAATTTCGAAGCTGCTCAGAAAGCTATGAAAGAAGGTTTGTATGTGCCCATTTTTACGGATTATTACATGAAACTTTCGCAAATAGATTTTAAATTAGGAAACCAAATTGTACCCGTAAACAAAGCGCTAAAAATTGCTTTAGAAGAAGTATTACAGTTTTACGCCTACCGCCCGTTCCCAAGAGGCTTTAAGGATTGTGCGTGAATTGTTTTACAGGTGGCAGTTTTTTATGAATGGATATACCAACAACCATAAACCGACAACTGACAACAAATACAGATTTTAAGAGTTATATCTCGGAGTAATTTTAATAGTTTCACTAACTATTAACTATTAACTATTAACTACTAACGACTAACCACTTTTTACTTCAAATCGATTTCCTTCAAATTCTCAATCCTATTTCTAACCAAATAGGCATCAATAGTTTCAAAATGTTCAATTACACGTTTTTCTTTAAACTCAAAAACTTTTTCAGCTAAGCCTTGAAGAAAATCACGATCGTGCGATACTAAAATTAGAGTACCATCAAAACTTAGCAATGCTTCTTTTAAAACATCTTTCGATTTTAAGTCTAAATGGTTGGTAGGCTCGTCGAGTATTAATAAGTTAACAGGCTCTAGTAATAATTTAACCATCGCCAACCGGGTTTTTTCACCTCCAGAAAGTACACCAACTTTTTTATCTATAGTATCGCCACTAAACATAAACTGACCCAAAATATTTTTCATTTGAGTTCTTACATCGCCTTGCGCAACTTCATCAACCGTTTGAAAAACCGTTAAATCATGATCTAATAACGATGCTTGGTTTTGTGCAAAATAGCCCACTTTTACATTATGCCCTAAAGCACATTTTCCTTCAAAATCTATCTTACCCATTATAGCTTTAATCATCGTAGATTTTCCCTCCCCGTTTCTGCCCACAAAGCACACTTTTTCGCCGCGGGAAATACTCATATTAGCATTTTTAAAAACTACTTGTTCGCCGTATGTTTTCGTTAAATCAGTAGCAGTAACAGGGTAATCTCCAGATCGTATTGAAGGTGGGAATTTTAATTTTAAGGCAGAGGTGTCAATCTCATCAATTTCGATAATTTGTAATTTTTCGAGCATCCGTTCTCGCGAAGTAACTTGGTTGGTTTTAGAATAGGTGCCTTTAAAACGGTCAATAAACGTTTGGTTGTCAGCAATAAAACGCTGCTGCTCTTGGTACGCTTTAATTTGGTGACTTCTACGATCTTCTCGCAATTGTAAGTAGTGCGAATAGTTCGCTTTATAATCGTAAATACGCCCCATAGTTACTTCTATGGTGCGGTTGGTAATATTGTCAATAAAGGTTTTATCATGCGAAATCACTACGACCGCTTTTGCTTTGTTCAGTAAAAAGTCTTCCAACCAAATTACCGATGCAATATCTACGTGGTTGGTAGGTTCATCCAAAAGAATTAAATCTGGCTTCTGTAATAATATTTTAGTAAGTTCAATCCGCATGCGCCATCCACCACTAAATTCACTAGTCTGGCGGTGAAAATCTTCACGTTTAAAACCTAAACCAACTAATGCTTTTTCAACTTCGGCTTCGTAATTAATTTCTTCGAGCGCATAATATTTTTCTCCTAAATCAGACACCTTCTGAATCAACTTCATATAGGCATCAGATTCGTAATCTGTTCTTGTTTCTAAGGCTTTGTTAAGTTCATCCATTTCGTTTTTCATCTCAAAAATTTGAGCAAAAGCTTTCGAGGCTTCTTGAAAAACCGTACAGTTATCTTCCGTTAATAAGTGTTGCGGTAAATAAGCAATAACAGCATCTTTAGGAAAACGAATATGTCCCCGAGTAGCCTTTTGCTCGCCAGCAATAATTTTCATCATAGTAGATTTTCCTGCGCCATTTTTACCCATAAGGGCAATTTTGTCGTTCTCATTAATCACAAAAGAAACATCACTAAAAAGGGTGTCTCCACTAAATTCAACCGCAATACTATCAACAGAAATCATAAATCAATTTTTAAAAGTGCAAAGCTAATTAAAAGAGGTGTATCAATGTTGTTTTTTTAATTCGAAAAGTTTTCAGTATCAAGTACAAAGTATGAAGATATAACATAAGAAACTAGAAATACGAAGAGAGAAAAAAACATAAAATCAAAAACTAAAAAATGCTTTCACTGAAAATTATCAATGCAAACAAAACAAGACTTATAGGTCAAAAAATAGAAACAGTTTATAATTATTGATAAATGTTGTACTTTGTGCCTATAAAAATCTAACCATTTTAATTGTATCTCACTTAAGATATTTACACAAAAAAATCAAAATAATGAAAAGAATACTCCTGCTTTTTGCAGTTATTTTAGCAAGTTGCGAACAAGTTAAAGAACAAGTAGATTTAATCGTAACAAATGCGAATGTTTATACTGTAGACGATGCATTTTCAAAAGTGCAATCTTTTGCGGTTAAAGAGGGTAAGTTTATAGCTATTGGTACGAGTGAAGAAATATCAGAAAAGTATACTTCTGAACAACTTGTTGATGCTGCGGGTAAAACAATTGTACCTGGGTTGATTGATGCACATTGTCATTTTTACCGATTAGGGATTGATCAACAAGAACTCGATTTGGTGGGTACTGTAAGCTACGAAGACATTTTAGAAAAAGTTAAAAGTTTCCAAGAAACAAATAATAGAGATTTTATCATCGGACGAGGTTGGGATCAAAACGATTGGGAAGTAAAAGAATTCCCTACCAAAGACGCGTTAGATGCTTTGTACCCAAATACACCAGTAGTTTTACAGCGTATTGATGGGCATGCGTATATCGTAAACCAGAAAGCGCTTGATTTAGCTGGAATCACGGCAGATACTAAGGCTTTAGGAGGCGAAATTGTAAAAAACAATGGAAAAATAACAGGTATTCTAGTCGATGGCCCAATGGATTTAGTGGATGCTATTTTACCTAAGCCTTCTAAAAAAGTAATGATTCAGGCCTTAAAAGATGCCCAGAAAATTGCTATAAACAATGGTTTAACAACCGTGAACGATGCAGGTTTATCTCGAGAAGTTATTGAACTAATAGACAGTTTGCAGCAAACAGGAGACTTGTCGATGCGCGTGTATGCTATGGTTTCTAATTATCCAGAGAACTTAGATTACTTTTTGAATAAGGGCATTATTAAAACCGATTATTTAAATGTACGTTCTGTAAAAGTGTATGGGGATGGTGCTTTAGGTTCTCGTGGTGCTGTTTTAAAAGAATCGTATACAGATCAACACAATCATTTTGGCGCTATGGTAACCCCTGTAGATGAAATAGAAAGTTTAGCAAAAAGAATTGCGGCAACAGAGTATCAAATGAATACCCATGCTATAGGCGATTCGGCCAATGTAGTAGTTTTAAAAGCGTATAAAAATGCTTTGCAGGGAAAAAATGACCGACGTTGGAAAGTGGAGCATGCACAAATAATTGCCCCTTTAGATTTTAATTATTTTGAAGATGGCATTATACCATCTGTACAACCAACTCATGCTACTAGCGATATGTATTGGGCCGAAGATAGGTTAGGAGCAGAGCGCATAAAAGGGGCTTACGCCTTTAAAACACTTTTAGATAAAGCAGGGATTGTAGCATTAGGTACCGATTTTCCTGTGGAACAGGTAAGTCCGTTTTTAACTTTTTATGCAGCAGTAGCTCGAAAAGATACCAAAGGATATCCCGAAGGAGGTTTTCAAGCTAATGATAAACTTACTAGAGAAGAAGCTTTAAAGGGAATGACGATTTGGGCAGCCTATAGTAATTTTGAGGAACAAGAAAAAGGCAGTATTGAAGTGGGTAAATTTGCCGATTTCGTAATACTTGAAAAAGATATTATGACCATCCCAGAAGAAGAAATACCAACGACAAAAGCTACGCAAGTATATATTGCGGGTAAAAATTTAAAATAATCGATTAGATAGATAAAAAAAAAAGTCCTGAAATTTAAAAACTTCAGGACTCTTTTTATAATAACGCAAGACGTCTTTTACATACTTGCACTTACTGGCACTGTAACTAAAACAGTTCCCCAGCCCATTACTAATTCAGGGCCAGCGGCACCATCATTAAAAGTCATAGAAAATTCTTCAACCGATGTTTTGCCTGTGCTAACACTACCATTTACTCTAACAATATCAGCTGACTTATCATAAGAATAAGCGCCCCATTGGTTTAATTTTGAATTTAAAATAACAGTCCATTCTTTTGCTCCAGGAATGGTAAATAAAGAATAGGTACCTGCTTTAACAGCTGAACCTCCAAAAGTAGCATCCTTGAAAAAAGTAATTTCAACTGCTTCATTGGCGCCAGTTCTCCAAACAGTACCAGCCGGAGCAAGTTCAGAAACAGAACGACCTTTTAGTTGAGGTCTGCTGTATGTTACTCGTGCTAATTTGTCTACTATCTTGTAGCTACTTGGGTACGATGCAGCATCTAAAGGACTTTTGTCTAAACTGCTAAATTTTTGCGCACTAAGGTTTGCTGTAAAAACAAAGCAAACTAAAATTAATGTTGTGCTGATAATTTTTTTCATAATCATTGTGTTAAGGTGTTTTGAAGCTAGCAGTATGGCTAACTTTCGAAATGCTAAAGTCGGAACATTTTTTTAAACTTACAAATAAAGAAAATATAGCATGTTTAGTTCTCTATGTAATTACATAAAATTACTAAAATATAGTTTTATATTATAAATTGTAATTGTTTTTGCTATTAATGTTTTTTAAATAAAACATTAAACACATCTTTGCTTTAATATTTATATAAAGTTTATTAATTATGTGTGGAATAGTATGTGCGTTTGATGTAAAAGAGAGTACAGAAGATTTAAGACCTCAGTTACTTGAAATGTCAAAGAAAATTAGACATAGAGGCCCAGATTGGAGTGGAATATTTGCTAATGACAAGGCAATATTAGCCCATGAACGTTTGGCAATTGTAGACCCGGCTTCTGGAAAACAACCTTTATTTAATGAAAGTAAAAATTTAATACTTGCCGCAAATGGTGAGATTTATAACCATAGAGCACTTAGGAAGCAGTTTGAGGGTACCTATAATTTTCAAACTGAATCGGATTGTGAGGTAATTTTAGCTTTATACCAAGAAAAAGGAGTCCATTTTTTAGATGAAATGAACGGAATTTTTGGGTTTACAATCTACGACGTAGAAAAAGATGAATATTTTATTGCTCGTGATCATATGGGAATTATTCCTTTATACATGGGTTGGGATAAAAATGGTACTTTTTATGTTGCTTCAGAGTTAAAAGCTTTAGAAGGTACTTGTACTAAAATAGAACTTTTTCCTCCTGGGCATTACATGCATAGTTCCGATGGCGAATTAAAGCAATGGTACACGCGCGATTGGATGGAGTACGATGCTGTAAAAGATAATGAAACCAGTATAGCAGAAATTAAAGTGGCTTTAGAAGCTGCTGTTCATAGACAATTAATGTCCGATGTACCTTATGGAGTTTTGTTATCTGGTGGCTTAGATTCGTCGGTAACTTCTGCAATTGCAAAAAAGTACGCACAAAAAAGAATTGAATCAGGAGATACTGCCGATGCATGGTATCCACAATTACATTCTTTTTCTGTGGGTTTAGAAGGTTCACCTGACTTAGCTGCAGCGCGTAAAGTAGCAGACCATATTGGTACCATTCACCATGAAATTAAATTTACCATTCAAGAAGGTTTAGACGCTATAAAAGATGTTGTGTATAACCTTGAAACTTATGATGTAACTACTATTAGAGCCTCTACTCCTATGTATTTAATGGCCAGAGTTATCAAATCAATGGGGATAAAAATGGTACTTTCGGGCGAAGGTGCCGATGAGCTATTCGGTGGTTATTTGTATTTTCACAAAGCACCTAATGCAAGAGAATTTCATGAAGAAACAGTGCGTAAACTAAGTAAGTTACACATGTATGACTGTTTAAGAGCGAACAAATCTTTAGCTGCTTGGGGAATAGAAGGTCGTGTGCCATTTTTAGACAAAGAATTTATGGATGTTGCTATGCGCATTAATCCGCAAGATAAAATGATTAACGGCGAGCGCATGGAAAAATGGGTAGTTCGTAAAGCTTTTGAAGATATGTTGCCTGCAAGTGTGGCATGGCGTCAAAAAGAACAATTTTCTGATGGTGTAGGGTATAGTTGGATTGATACCTTAAAAGAAGTCGTTAAAGTAGAAGTAAGTGATGAACAATTAGCGAATGCTAAATTTAGATATCCGTTACAAACGCCAACCTCAAAAGAAGAGTTTTACTACCGTTCAATATTCGAATCGCATTTCCCTTCAGACGCCGCAGCACTTTGTGTACCTCAAGAAGCATCAGTGGCTTGTAGTACTAAAATAGCTTTAGAGTGGGATGAAGCTTTTAAAAACATGAATGACCCTTCTGGTAGAGCTGTGGCAAATGTTCATGCTGACGCTTATGTAAAAGCGTAATATTTGTTTTAGAATTACCACTGTTTTCAGTTTTAATTATATTTAGTCCGTAAGAAGCGTCCATTTTGGACGCTTCTTTAGTTTTAGAAAGTGTATTAGTTTATGTGTTTAGGAGTTTAGAGATGAAGTTGATTTCACCCAATACCTAGTATCAAGTTTAAAAAACCTTAAACATTTCAAACTTTTACCTAAAACCCAACGCTCAGTACCCAATACCCAACACCCAATTCAAAAAAAGTGTATTAGTTTATGTGTTTAGGAGTTTAGAGATGAAGTTTTTTTACCCAAAACCCAGAACCCAGCCATCAACTAATTTTCCACAATATTTGTTGATAACTTGCCTGTTCCTATTTGGTTTAAACACCTAATTTTACTAGGTAATACTTATATTTGTAAGATTGCTAAAATTATAACGAAACCATTAATTTATGAGCGAAGAAGCAAAAAACGATGACCTAGAAAATAAAAAATCTGAAGAAGCAAAAAAGAGTGAAAATTTGCCGATGAAAGATTATTCTGCCGATAGTATTCAAGCATTAGAAGGTATGGAGCATGTGCGTATGCGACCTTCTATGTATATTGGTGATGTAGGTGTTCGAGGATTACATCATTTAGTCTACGAAGTTGTCGATAACTCCATCGATGAAGCAATGGGAGGCCATTGTGATACCATAACGGTTATAATTAATGAAAACAATTCGGTAACTGTTAGAGATAATGGTAGAGGTATTCCGGTAGATATTCATAAAAAAGAAGGAGTTTCTGCATTGCAAGTTGTAATGACTAAGATTGGTGCTGGGGGTAAGTTCGATAAAGATTCTTATAAAGTTTCTGGTGGACTTCATGGCGTTGGGGTGTCTTGTGTAAATGCACTTTCAAACCATTTAAAAGCAACGGTATTTAGAAACGGTACTATTTACGAGCAAGAATACGAGAAAGGTAAAGCTATGTATCCTGTAAAGAGTGTTGGTGAAACCGATATTAGAGGTACTGAAGTTACTTTTACTCCTGACGATACCATCTTTACACAAACGATAGAATTCAGTTATGAAACCCTTTCTAATAGAATGCGAGAGCTTTCTTTTTTAAATAAAGGACTTTCTATAACGATTACGGATAAACGTCAAAAAGATAAAGATAGTCCAAGTGGCTTCTTACAAGAGCGTTTCTTTTCAGAAGAAGGATTAAAAGAATTCATTAAGTTTTTAGATAGTAACCGTGAACCGCTTATTCAAAAAGTAATTGCTATTGAAGGTGAGAAAAACGGAATTCCCGTAGAAGTTGCGATGATTTATAATACGTCGTATACGGAGAATTTACATTCTTACGTAAATAACATTAATACCCACGAAGGTGGAACCCATTTGTCAGGTTTTAGAAGAGGTTTAACTGGTACTTTAAAAAAGTATGCGGACGCCTCTGGTATGTTAGATAAATTAAAGTTTGAAATTCAAGGAGACGATTTTAGAGAAGGCTTAACAGCCATTATTTCTGTTAAAGTTGCAGAACCTCAATTTGAAGGACAAACAAAAACAAAATTAGGAAACAGAGACGTTTCTGCGGCTGTTAGTCAAGCAGTTTCAGAAATGTTGACAGATTATTTAGAGGAAAATCCTGAGGATGCTAAAATAATTGTACAAAAAGTAGTTTTAGCAGCAACAGCGCGTCATGCAGCGACAAAAGCGCGTGAAATGGTGCAGCGTAAAACGGTGATGAGTATCGGCGGTTTACCAGGAAAATTATCAGATTGCTCTGATCAAGATCCTGTAAATTGCGAAGTTTTTCTTGTCGAGGGAGATTCGGCAGGCGGAACCGCTAAACAAGGTCGTGATCGGATGTTTCAGGCAATTTTACCTTTAAGAGGTAAAATTTTGAACGTAGAAAAGGCCATGACGCACAAAGTTTTTGAAAACGAAGAGATTAAAAATATTTATACCGCTTTGGGTGTTTCTATCGGAACCGCAGAAGATAGTAAAGCATTGAACCTAGAAAAATTAAGATATCATAAAGTAGTCATCATGTGTGATGCGGATGTCGATGGTAGTCATATTGAAACCTTAATTCTAACCTTCTTTTTTAGATTCATGCGTGAGCTGATTGAAGCAGGGCACGTATATATCGCCACTCCACCACTATATTTAGTAAAAAAGGGAAATAAAAAACGCTACGCTTGGAATGATAAGGAACGTGATGAAATTGCAGAAAGCTTTAACGGTAGCGTAGGTATACAGCGCTACAAAGGTCTTGGAGAAATGAATGCTGAACAATTATGGGATACGACTATGAATCCTGAATTCAGAACATTAAGACGAATTGTTATTGATAATGCTACAGAAACAGATCGAGTTTTCTCTATGTTAATGGGTGATGAAGTGCCACCAAGAAGAGAATTTATTGAAAAGAATGCTGTTTATGCGAACATTGATGCATAAAAAAGACTAGTTACACAACATAAACTCGCACACCTCGTGCGAGTTTTTTAGTTTTAAGCCAAATTTAAAACTTTATGAAATACTTTTTTTTAGCTGTGTTCTTGGGATGTTTCACATTTGGGAAGGCACAATCAAACGTTAACGATATTTTTGCCGCAGGTGTTGCGGATGCGGAACGGTTTTCTAATGACTATTTTGGTCCCCTTTCCGAAGGCGCTTTATACAGTATATCTAATGGCTGGTATAATTCGGGAAAAGCGAAACCTCTTTTAGGTTTTGAGATTTCTTTAGTCGGTAATGTTTCTTCTTTTAAAAATAATCAAAAATCATTCGTTCTGAATACGGCTGATTATGAAAATCTTCAGTTTGAAGATGGGAACGTATCTAAGCAAGTATCCTCTGCTTTAGGTGATATCGAAGGTATTACTGTTTTTGTGGAAGGTGAAATAGCTCCGGGTGTTACACAAAGACAGCAATTTGAATTACCATCGGGTTTATCAGGTGAAGGTATAAATTTTGTTCCTTCTGCTTTTATTCAAGCAAGTATTGGTGTTTTTAAGGGCACAGAGCTAAAAGCACGTTTTTTGCCTAAAATAGCTACTGATGAAGTTTCTGTTGGTTTTTATGGCGTAGGAATTCAGCATGAGTTCACGAGTCTTTTACCAGTAGATAAAATTTGGCCAGTGGCTATCTCTGGAGTTATTGGATATACGCATCTTGACGCGTCGTATGATTTTACCAATACAGGTGTTATAGCAGGATCTAATCAGAGAATAGAAACAGATATGGATAGTTGGGTATTTCAGGCTATTGTCTCCACAAAATTACCTGTAATTAATTTTTATGGTGGCTTGGGTTACTTAAGAGGTACATCTACAATTGATTTTTTGGGCACCTATGAAAGTGGCTTTATTACTTCACCTAGCATAGAAGATCCTTTTAGTTTAAATCGTGAGGTAAGTGGAGTAACCGCAAATATTGGAACAAAATTAAAACTTGGTTTTTTCCGATTGAATGCTGATTATACTTTTGCTGAGTTTAATAGCTTATCCGTGGGCATTAATTTTGGTTTTAGGTAATGGTATCAAATAATTAAAAAAAGGGATATTAGTTTACGACTTATATCCCTCTTATAAGGCTTTAAATTAGGTGAAGTACATCTTATTCTTTAGTAGCAAAAATAGTACCGTTAGTTTTCTGAAGAGTGGTAACAATTAAGATTACTTGTTCTTCTGGAATATCGGTGCCAGGATAAGTTATTGTGTAAATATCATTTTCTTTTTTCCAAGAAAAATCCGTTTTTACAACTAAATTATTGTTTGTATATTCATGATATCTTCCTAAAAAGGCATCATTAAATATCCATTCAAATTCTGTTTGAGATTTAGCGTTTTCGGATGTTGTGTTTATTAATACGTTAGTCCAAACACCTATTACTGGATCGTTGTTAATAATTGGCTTAGAGCAGTTTGTAAATAATATAATAAAACAAAAGGCTACAATAGTGTAGAGTTTCTTCATAATAAGTAGGTTTTATTTGGGATAGTAAAACTACAAAAGATGAACGGTTTTCGATAATTCTTTCGATGTATGGACTGTTTAGGTACTAGTTTTTCGTTGTATTGCTTTTTTCTTTAACATTCTTTGCTTAATTTTTACGACTATATGTTGTGAAAAAATAATTTTAAAAGGTGTTTTTCTTTTTTAATTTCAGTAATTTTGGGTACAATAAAAAATTAAAAGAACTAAAAATAAAAAAATGAAAGTAACCGTAGTAGGAGCAGGCGCTGTTGGTGCAAGTTGTACTGAATACATAGCAATAAAAAATTTCGCATCAGAAGTTATTTTGTTAGACATTAAAGAAGGCTTTGCAGAAGGTAAGGCAATGGATTTAATGCAAACAGCATCGTTAATGGGTTTTGATACCAAAATAACCGGTATTACCAATGATTATAGTGCTACAGCTGGCAGTGATATTGCAGTTATTACTTCTGGTATTCCGCGTAAACCAGGAATGACAAGAGAAGAACTAATAGGTATAAATGCAGGAATTGTAAAATCGGTAGCGTCTAGTTTAATTGCGCATTCTCCAAATGTTATTTTAATAGTGGTGAGTAATCCTATGGATACCATGACGTATTTAGTACATAAAACTACAAAACTAGCAAAGAATAAGATTATTGGAATGGGCGGTGCTTTAGATAGTGCTCGTTTTAAATATAGATTAGCGGAAGCATTAGAAGCGCCAATTTCTGATGTAGATGGTATGGTCATTGGTGGTCATAGCGATACAGGTATGGTGCCGTTAACTTCACATGCAACACGTAATAGTATAAAAGTGGCAGACTTTTTATCAGAAGAAAGACTAGATCAAGTTGCGGAGGATACTAAAGTTGGTGGAGCTACATTAACTAAATTATTAGGAACAAGTGCTTGGTATGCCCCGGGTGCGGCAGTTTCAAGTATGGTTCAGGCTATAGCTTGTAATCAAATGAAAATGTTTCCTTGTTCTACGCTATTAGAAGGTGAATATGATCTAAATGATATTTGTATCGGCGTTCCTGTACTTTTAGGTAAAAACGGTATTGAAAAAATTGTAAATATTCCTTTAAGTAGTGCTGAAAAAGCAAAAATGCAAGAAAGTGCCGATGGCGTTAAGAAAACTAACGATTTATTAGCCCTATAAAACGCGTGTAATACCTTATTTATTAGGGCAGTTATCATTTTGATGACTGCCCTTCTTTATAAATGCAAAAATATATTGTCAATTCCTTTCTTAAATGATATATTTGCACGCTTACAAAAAAAACCAGAAATTAATATAGTAACTAATGCAAAATAAAGGACTTATAAAGCTTTTCGCTTTTTTGTTTGGATTGGCGAGTATCTACCAATTATCTTACACCTTCATCACTAATAATGTAGAAGAAAAGGCAGCAAGCTTTGCTGAAAACAAAATTTCTAGTACAGAAAATAATTATTCAAATCTTAGAAAAGATCTTGAAGCTAAGTATTTAGATTCTGTAGCTGAACAATCAATTTTAGGATTTACTTCTTATAGTGATGCAAAGAAAAAAGAACTAAACAAAGGCTTAGATTTAAAGGGTGGTATTAATGTAACGCTGCAAATATCTGTTAAAGATATTTTAAAAGGCTTGGCGAACAATACAACTAATCCAATCTTTAACAAAGCGATAGCAGAGGCTGATGTTGCCTCAAAAAACAGCAGCGACACGTATGTTGATTTATTTTTTGATGCTTTCGAAAGGCTCAAAGGAGATACAAAATTGGCATCTCCTGATATTTTTGCTAACAAAGGTTTAAGTGATTTGGTTAATTTCCAAATGACCGATGAACAGGTAAAACCAGTAATCAGAACAAAAATTGACGAATCAATTGTTTCGGCTTTTGAAGTTTTAAGAGAACGTATTGATGGTTTTGGAGTAACACAACCTAATATTCAACGTGAAGGAACTTCAGGACGTATATTGGTAGAATTACCGGGAGCTAAGGACATTACTAGAGCTCAAGAATTACTTTCGAGCACAGCACAATTAGAATTTTGGGAAACCTATAGACCAGACAATCAGTTTTTGAGTAAATATCTATTTGATGTTAACGAAAAATTAAAGACTTTAGTTGAGGTAGATCAGCCTCAAGAAATGGTAAAAGAAGAATCTGAAATAGATTCTTTATTGTCTGATGTTGCACAAGACTCTATTGATTTTGCTTCTCAAGTAAATCCTTTAGGAAATTTATTAATTCCTGGTGATCCTAACAGTTACTCTTTTGTAAGGGCATCTACCAAAGATACTGCACAAATTAGCGCGTATTTAAGAATGCCAGAAATCCGCAGAATGGTACCAAAAGAATTACAGTTTGTTAAATTCTTGTGGGAAAGACCAACAGAAGGTTCTGAAATAGTCGGTTTGTTTGCGGTAAAATCTAACAGAATGGCTACGCCAAGAATTAGTGGTGATGTAGTTAGTGATGCTAGTGATGTTTTTGATCAAAGAAGTAGACCAGCAGTGAGCATGAGCATGAATACGCGCGGTGCCAAAGAATGGGAAAAATTAACAAACGAGGCCAACCTTAATAATACAGGTATAGCAATAGTTTTAGATAATAAAGTATACACGGCACCAGGGGTAACACAAGTAGGTGGTATTTCAGGAGGACGTTCTGAAATTACTGGTACATTTACCATTAACGAAACAAAAGATATTGCGAATGTTTTAAGAGCAGGTAAACTGCCGGCGAAAGCAGAAATTGTACAGTCAGAAATTGTTGGACCTTCTTTAGGCCAAGAAGCCATTGATAGTGGTTTCAATTCTTTTGCTATCGCGATGGTTTTTGTGTTAGCTTGGATGATTTTCTACTACGGCAAAGCTGGTATTTTTGCTGATATCGCCTTACTTTTCAACATCTTATTAATATTTGGGGTACTTACTAGTATAAAAGCTGTCTTAACACTACCTGGTATTGCAGGTATTGTATTAACTATTGGTATGGCAGTAGATGCGAACGTAATTATTTACGAACGTATTAAAGAAGAAATCTTAAAAGGTAAAGGAAAATCTTTAGCTATTGCCGACGGTTTCAAAAACGCATTATCATCAATTTTAGATGCGAACATTACCACAGGGCTTACAGCTATTATATTATTCGTATTCGGGTCAGGACCAATTAAAGGTTTTGCCACTACTTTAATTATTGGTATTTTAACCTCACTATTTACAGCAATTTTTGTTACTAGACTGTTAATTGAATGGTATTTAGGGGGTAAAGAAAGAAGATTAGATTTCTACACCGGGGTTACTAAAAATCTATTTAAAAATAGCAACATAAACTTCTTGTCAAAACGTAAGTTTGCTTACGGGTTATCTTCTGTTTTGGTATTGGTAGGGCTTTATTCATTATTTTTTGGTCCTGGCTTACAGCAAGGTGTAGATTTTGTTGGCGGAAGGTCATACCAAGTCCGTTTCGAGAAATCAGTAAATCCATCAGAGATGGCTACAGATTTAAATAAGGTTTTTGGTAGCGGTACCAATGTGAAGACTTTTGGAGAGGATAACCAAATTATGTTAACGACACCTTACAAGGTAGATGTTGAAGGAATTGAAGTAGATGTAGAGATTCAGCAAAAATTATTTACAACCTTACAAAAATACCTTCCATCTGGCATTACTTATGATGAATTTACGATTGCCAGCGATACTAAAACGGTTGGTATAATGAAATCTACGAAAGTAGGACCAACAATTGCAGATGATATTAAGAATAATGCCTTTTTGGCCATTATTGGCTCATTAGCGGTTGTTTTCTTATACATCTTATTCCGTTTCCGCAAATGGCAATTCTCATTAGGAGCGGTAGCAGCTGTTTTCCATGATGTTTTAATTGTATTGGGTATATTCTCTATTTTTGGAAAAATTATGCCTTTTAATATGGAAGTAGACCAAGCGTTTATTGCAGCTATATTAACGGTAATTGGATATTCGTTAAACGATACTGTAATTGTTTTTGACCGTATTAGAGAGATTATATCAGAAAGAGGTTGGAAAGCTGGTGAGAACACCAACTTAGCTTTAAACAGCACATTAGGAAGAACCTTGAATACTTCTTTAACTACTATTATCGTATTGTTAGCCATATTTACTTTTGGAGGAGATTCCTTAAGAGGATTTATGTTTGCGATGATCATCGGTATTGTAGTAGGTACTTATTCATCACTTTTCATAGCAACGCCTGTAATGTTTGATACATTAAATAGAAAAGAAAAAGAAGGTCAAGAAGTTTAAGAATATTAAACCATCTTAAGTAGGATACTAGAAAAATCCCAAGAATTAATTTTCTTGGGATTTTTTTACGTTTAATTCAAATGTATTCGACTATTAGCGAGACTTTAACTTTAATAATTATAATAGAATTATTTTTTTTTAAAATTAATAATCTACAATCTCATGGTTTAAGTGAAGCAAAAAAATTACTATGGATGTACGAAACAATATTCAAAAAATAAGCTGTCTTGTCCCCTTACCTTTTCAATTTTGAATGAATAAAATACCTAATTTGTTTTGGGGTCATTTAAAACTAAAACAGATATAATTTATAGCCAAACACTAGCACATTTTTTATTTTGATATGATTTTATAAAGCTTAAATGAACTTTTTAGTGGTGTAATGAAACAAAAAAAAGAATATTGAAACTAGTTTACATATTCTTTTACTAAAGCAAATACAGAAGGTTTTATCCTTTATTTTCGGGTTTTAAAACTTAAATAATGCGTACTTAATGTTAATTTTGGTTTTTTAGACTTTAGAATAAGCAGGTAAATTAAAAATAAAACTACTGCCTTTCATAGGCTTACTCAAAACTATTATTGTAGTCTCGTGTAAATCCATAATCTTTTTTACGATGGCCAATCCTAAGCCATAACCTTGCTTTGAAGTTTTTGTTTTAATTTGCTTGTATCTATCAAAAATAAACGGTTGTTCCTTTTCTTCAATACCAGCCCCATTGTCTGATATATTTATTTCTATTTGTTTATCAAATTTTTTAAGACTAAGGGTAACAATACCATTTTGACCAGTGTACTTTATCGCATTTTCAAGCAAATTTTGTAAAGCACGTTCTACGAGACTAACGTCTGCAAAAACCAAACAATTCTCTTTTGGACAATCTAAGCTTAATTTAATTTCTTTAGTTTCTGCTATAACTTTAAACTTAGCAATTAAATCATACGATAGTTCAGTTAGTGAAAAAGGCTCTTTGATAGGGGTAATCTGTTCCGCTTCTAATTTGGAATACTCAAATAATTGATTGATTAAGTTAGAAAGCTTATCAATATTATTGTGGGTAATTTGTAAATATTCTTCTTTTTCACTTTCAGTAAGGCTATCTTTTTTAATTTGTAAAGTTTCAATATACCCCTTTAAAATCGCTAGTGGTGTTCGCAAATCGTGAGAAACATTTGCCACAAGTTCTCTTCTAAGTAAATCAACAGAGGTTATTTTATCGATATTATCTACAATAGTATCTGCCATTTCATTAAAGGAATGTGCAAATATTTCGATATCTGAATTTTCTGGATTTTGAATTCTAGCATTTAAATCTCCTTCTCTAAATTTAGTTACCGTATTGGTAATTAATCTTAAGTTTTTAGTTAAAAACCAGATACTTAATAAAGCGATAAGGGCTGCAAAAATCATCGTCAGTAAAGTAGCGCCTAAACCCAATCGAATAAAGTACGATTCTAATAAATTTCCGCTAATACTTTGAAAATCTTTACCTGCTAAAATAATATACACAAAACCTTTTCGCCCATCAACATTATAAGAAGCAGCAGAAAATATTTTTTGTTCCTGAGGGTTTCGAGGATCATCACCTTCAATATAAATACTCCCTTTTGTAGCAATAAATTTTCGAATTGGAGCTAAAGCAACAGATGTTGAAGGCGAATTATCACTATGATCTAGAACTACGGAGTACAAAATTTCGCCTAGGTCGTCGAGTAAATACACTTCAATGCTTCTGTTTACAGCCATCATATCGTGCATTAAATCGCCAAAGAGCGGTTTGTTTACAGTACCGTCTTTTAAAAATGGTGAAGCATTAGAAAACTTTTCTTCAATTACATGATTTGCAACATTTGCATTTACTTGCTGAATAGTTGCTTTATTATATTTATTGGCATAATATCCGGTAATAAAAATATAGGAAACACCCATAAGTAAAATTATTACGCCAAAAACAAGCAATAATTTTTTTATAAGTTTCGGTGTTAGTGTTTTACTTTTTGCTTTCATTAAATAATTTCTTCGTTAAATTTATATCCTATACCCCAAGTAGTTAAAATATAGTGCGGGTTGGCCATATCTGATTCTATTTTAGCTCTTAATCTATTGATGTGCGAATTTACAGTATGCTCGTAGCCACTAAAATTATAACCCCAGATAATGTTTAAAAGTTCTGTTCTTGAATAATTTCTACCCGGATTATTAGCCATTAAAACTAGTAACTCAAATTCTTTGGGCGATAGTTCTATTTTTTGGTTATTAAGCTGAACTTTTCTTTTTTCTATATCAATGAATAAATCGTCTATTTTAATGCTTGAAGCATTTTTTTTCTCGCTCTGAACAGCGTTAGTTCTTCGCATTACTGCTTTTATTCTGGCCAAAAGTTCCCTAATACTAAAAGGTTTGGTGATATAGTCATCGGCGCCAATCTCTAATCCTAAAACCCGATCTATTTCTTCAGATTTAGCGGTTAACATAATAATTGGTGTGTTTTTTTCGGCTCTTATTTTTTTACATATTTCAATACCATTCATATTAGGTAATGTTATATCTAAAATAATGAGATCATAGGTATTTTTCAAAGCCATTTGCAGGCCAAGAAAGCCGTCTAAAGATTTTGAGGTAGTATAGCTTAAATCTGTAAGATGTATCTCTAGTAATTTTACAATTTCAGGATCATCTTCTATTATCAATATATTTTTCATAATTGACTACGAATGAAGTTAAAAAGTATCACGTAGATATCACAAAGTGTTTTTTTGTAATTTCTATATAAACTTTTCGTTCGGTTATACTATGTTAGTAGCTTTACTACTCATCAACTTACATGTTGTAATAAGAAATTATCTTTCGTTTGTTCAAAATATGATTCAGTTATCTTAATAAAAGTTTTTATGTAACGGCAGATTTCAGCTAAGTTTCGCTTTAAAATTAAAATCAAATATCTAGATTAATAATAATTTTTATGAAATTTCAGTAACGTACCCTAGTGAATAATCTTATCTAAGAAGTGCTTAGTTGTTATTTTTGAAGACCATTCCAACAGCTCCATTATTTGTTTTTGTAAGCTCATAAATGAACGAAGGCTCCAGGCCTTTTTCTTCGCGATGCGATACGTAAATAATAGACGTACTTGTTTCGTTGGCTATTTTATGAATCAATTGAACAAAAAGTGCAGCACTTTGATCGTCTAAATTCTCGGTAGGTTCATCTAAAATTAATAAAAGTGGTTGTTTTATCATCGCTCTTGCGACCATTACTATTCTTTGGTTGCCTATTGTTAAATCCGAGAATAAAGTGTCTTTATGTGCTTTTAGATCTAAAACTTTTAGCCACTTACTGGCGAGTTGTTTTTGTTGGGTTGAAGGCATTTGGTAAAGGCCAATAGAATCATTTAAACCAGATATGAGCATGTTTTCGGTGGTATGTTGCCCTTTAAAATTATGGGTTAACATTGGGGCGTAGTATCCAATATTTTTTTTGATGTCCCAAATCGTTTCTCCACTACCTTTTTTATGTCCGAAAAGAAATAATTCTTGACCATAGCCTTTACTGTTTTCTCCAGTAATCATTGATAGTAAAGTGGTTTTTCCACTACCATTTACGCCCTTTAACTGCCAAAACTCGCCTTTTGAAATTGACCAGTTTATATTTTTTAGAATCGGATTATTCTGGAACGATACACTAACATTTTTAAGTGCAATTAAAAGGTCATTTTTGTATTCGGATGTAGATATTGTCTTCGGAATTTTTTGTAAAAATAATTGCTTTTTAATGCCTTTTTCAAGATTTGAAGTTTGATCTACTATTTTAAATTTCCCATCTGGACTTAAAAACGCCTGATTTTTTATAAAATTTAAATGGTCATTTTTTCTACTTATCAGTAAGATGATAATAGTATGTAAACTAATATTTTCTAATCTCGATTTTAATTTTTTTCTTGAATCGGTGTCTAAATTATCAAACGGATGGTCTAAAACTAAATATTCGGGATTACTGGATAACAAAAAATTCAACACATTTTTTTGTTGTTCCCCACTCGACATCGATTTTAATGATTGATAAGTATCCTTTGTAGTGATTTTTAAGTCGTGTACTTCTTCTTGTCGTATAAATCCCTCTATAAATACTCTAGATAGCACTTTGCCTTCTAGGTCTTTTAAATAAGCGATTTCTTTTGGATAATTTCCCTCTAAAACCTTAGTAATAAAACGATGGCTATCGACTGAGTTGTCAATAAAAATAGTCCAATGTTTTGAGGTATTCATTTTAAGAAATCGATTTTAGAGTTTTACGCGATAAATAGATACCGGATTATTAGCGTATACCGTATCAAAGTCTATCGTCATACCTAATTGTAAAGCCACTTTTTGAGAGGGAATATTAGTTTTGCTGATAATAGAGATTACCGATTTTGATAGGTTTTTTTCGCGCGCGTAAATTTTACACTGTTTTGCCGCTTCGGTGGCATAGCCTAAACCCCAGAATTTAGGTAATAGCGAATAAGCGATTTCCAATTCTTTTTCCTGATTTATTTCTTGTACTAATAAACCACATAAGCCCACAAGTTCATTAGTAGCTTTCTTTATTAAAGCCATTTTACCACCTAAATTGTTTTCGTAGCGATAAAAAGTACGGTCAAAATCAACTTGGCAAGCTTCTGTAGGATTTTTTGATAAACCAGACCAGTGTTTTGAAGTATTTTCGTCTTGATGAAAAGGCAACCAAACATTAAAATCTTCTTGTTGAAGTCTTTGGAAGTTTAACCGTTCTGATGAAATTTGATCTAAGAGATACTTCATCTGATAACACTTTTATTGTCTTGTAAAAACAATACTATCTTTAACTTCTAAAAGAAATTTTTCAGCTAAACCCGCATTAACCTCTAAAACATATTTTATGGGTACTTGAGACGAAAGTCCATTTTCGTTAAAAGGTTCAGCATTTTCTTGAAAACTAGCGATCTTTAAATGTTCATCAAGAAAAATAATATCAAGGGGTATTTCTGTATTTTTCATATAAAACGAATGCATTTTAACATCCTCAAAAATAAATAACATACCTCTGTTGGCTAACATTTTTTTTCTATACATTAAGCCAGTTTCGGTTTCGTAAGGAGTTTCAGCTATTTCTATGTCAAACCTAGTCACTACAGAATCGGTTTTGGATTTATAAATAGTGAGCTCTCCTTCTTTTTTAAATTCGATGGGTGTGGTTTTAATTTCGGCTTTTGTTTCTTCTTTACAACTCGTAAAATTTAAACTTATAGCTAAGAATGCCAAAAGAGAGAGTATGTTTAATTTTTTCATGTTTTTATGCTTTTGTTGGTCTAAACATAAAGTAAAGTCCGATAATTACAAACGGAACGCTTAGCCACTGACCAATAGATAATAACTCCATAGATTCATCTAGCGAATTTTGACGTTCTTTTACAAACTCTACAAAAAACCTAACCGTCCATAAAAGCACTAAAAAAGTACCAAATAAAAACCCAGGTTTATCTTTTTTATCGGTCTTCCAATAAAAATAGTAAAGAATAATAAATACAAAAATATAGCTGATTCCTTCGTACAATTGCGCAGGATGCCGGTAGGGTATTTTTTCTAAAACTTCTGAAAATTTCGGATTATTTTCTATTAATTTATAAGCAATGCTTGTGGTTTTTGCTTTGGTGATTTGTAACGCTTCACCGCCCGATAAATCATCCGAATTACGGATAAATCGGGTAGCAAATACGAATGACTTATCGACTACTTTACCAACAATTTCGGAGTTAAAAAAGTTACCTAACCGCACAAAAAATGCGCCTATAGCAACAGGAATTACAATCCGATCTAAAATCCATAATACTTTAAATTCTGGATTTTTACGTACATATAAATACATGGCGATTATAATTCCAATAGCCGCTCCGTGACTTGCTAATCCGGTAAATCCTGTGAATTCGTATCCTTTTATAAAACCTAAAAGTGTACCATTTGCACTTTCTCGTATCGGTAATAATATTTCTAAAATATGATTTTTATAATAAGGCCAATCGTAGAAAAAAACGTGTCCTAAACGGGCGCCAAGCATGGTAGCTAAAACGGTGTAAATAAATAGAGAATCTAACTGTTCTACGGTTTTTTTCTCTTTTAAAAATATTTTTTTCATGATGTACCAACCTACACCAAAGGCGGCAATCCATAAAAGGTTGTAATATTTTATCTGAATGAATCCGATTTTAAAAAGTGTGTCATCTAGATTCCAAGTAATACCTAACAAGTACATTCACATTTATTTTAAGAGGCTAAGATAAGAAAATAAAAAAGTAGTCAGCGCTCAGGTTTGCAAAGAAATAAAAAATATGAAGTGGTGGTGTATCTATGGAACTGGGTCATAGCCACATCCGCCCCAAGGGTTACAGCTAAAAATACGTTTTAAGCCCAACCAACCACCTTTAAATAGTCCATATTTTTTTAAAGCCTCAAGCGTGTATTGCGAACAAGTAGGGGAGTAGCGGCAGCTTGCAGGAGTTAAGGGGGAAATAACCAATTGGTAAAAGCGCACTAAAAAAACAAAAGGAGCAATCAGTATTTTTTTCATTTTTTCGGCGCTTTTCTATAAAAAAATATTAATTCACACTAAACGTAGTGCCATCTTTACCATCTTTTAGCTGAATACCCAACGCAGCCAATTGATCTCTTATTTTATCAGACGTGGCAAAGTCTTTATTGTCTCTTGCGTCTTTTCTAAGTTGAATTAATAAAGAAACTAAATCTGCTAATTTATCAGTTCCTGAACTACTTTCGTTTTTGTTTTCAATGCCTAAAACATCAAAAATAAAGGCATTTAAAGTACTTTTTAACAGTTGCTTATCGCTTTCAGTAATGGTTTCTTTGCCTTCTTTTAAAGCGTTGATGTGTTTTACAGCTTCAAATAAATGTGCAATTAGGGTAGGGGTATTAAAATCATCATTCATAGCATCATAGCATTTTTGTTGCCATGTACTTACGTCAAAATCGCTCGATGAACTTGTGCTTAAGCCTTCTATGCCGTTCATGGCTTCCATTAATTTCAGATATCCTTTTTCTGATGCTAGTAATGCATCATTACTTAAGTCTAAAATACTGGTATAATGCGCCTGCATCATAAAAAAACGAACAACAGCTGGGGAGAAAGCTTTGGATAATATCGTGTTATCTCCAGAAAAAATCTCATCAGGTAAAATATTGTTACCGGTAGATTTTGCCATCTTTTTACCGTTCATCGTCAGCATATTAGCGTGTAACCAATATTTAACGGGTGAAACTCCGTTTGTGGCTTCTGCTTGTGCAATTTCACATTCGTGATGTGGAAATTTTAAGTCCATTCCACCACCATGAATATCAAAAGATTCTCCTAAATATTTAGTACTCATAGCGGTACATTCTAAATGCCAACCAGGAAAACCATCGCCCCAAGGAGAAGGCCAGCGCATAATATGTTGTGGTTCTGCTTTTTTCCATAAAGCAAAATCTTGTGGACTTTGTTTTTCGTTTTGGGCAGTTAACTCTCGCGTATTAGCGATCATATCTTCTAATTTTCTCCCACTTAACTTTCCGTATTCATGCGTTTCGTTAAATTTTGGAACATTAAAATAAACGGATCCATTTATTTCGTAGGCGTATCCTTTTTCAATAATATCTTTTATAATTTCAATTTGCTCAATTATGTGGCCCGTAGCAGTAGGTTCTATGCTCGGAGGTAAAAAATTAAACTTTTGAAGTATATTATGAAAATCTACGGTATAGCGTTGTACTACTTCCATAGGTTCAATGCGTTCTAAACGTGCTTTTTTGGCAATTTTGTCTTCCCCTTCATCAGCGTCATTTTCTAAATGACCCGCATCGGTAATGTTCCGAACGTAACGTATTTTGTATCCTAAATGTTTTAGGTATCTAAAGATCATATCAAAAGACATGAACGTTCTACAATTCCCTAAATGCACATTACTATAAACTGTTGGGCCACAAACATACATTCCTATGGCACCTTCGGTAATAGGTTCTAAAATTTCTTTTTTTCCCGATAAGGAGTTGTAAACTTTTAGCTTTTGACTTTTATATAATTGCATTTAGTAGTTATAAAACATTAAAATTTAGTGTCTAACTTAATAAAGTTTAAGAATTCACGACGGGTTGCTTCTTCTTTAAATTTACCGCCATATTCGGCAGTAACGGTACTACTTTCAATATCTCGAATACCTCTAGAGTTAACACACAAATGTTTGGCATCAATAACACAAGCCACGTCTTCGGTATTTAATACTTTTTGAAGTTCACGAACAATCTGAATATTTAAACGTTCTTGAACCTGTGGTCTTTTTGCAAAATAGTCTACAATACGGTTCATTTTTGAAAGTCCTACAACAGTTCCGTTTGATATGTATGCAACATGCGCTCTACCCACTATAGGCAATAAGTGATGCTCGCAAGTGCTATAAAGCGTAATGTTTTTCTCCACTAACATTTCGCCATATTTATACTTATTATCAAAAGTAGAAGATTTAGGTTTTCTATTCGGGTGTAGGCCTGAGAAAATCTCGTTAACAAACATTTTAGCTACTCTATTTGGAGTGCCTTTTAGGCTGTCATCGGTTAAATCTAATCCAAGAGTTTCCATTATTTCAGAAACATTTTCTCTAATTTTTATTATTTTTTCTTCATCACTTAAATCAAAAGCATTTTCGCGTAAAGGGGTTTCTTCTGAGGTAGCTATGTGGTTTTCACCTATATCATCAAAACGCTCGTCTGTAGTACTGTCAATATTCATTTTCTGTTCATCTCTTAATAAGCTGCAAAGATATGCATTATCTAATATTTAAAAGCAATTTAGCTATGTTCCAAATCATATTATTATATTTTTTTAGCGTCATATGCTAAGCAGCTTAAGTTGTAGCTTTTGAAATATTTAAAAATTAACAAAATAGTTTTCTTAAAATATAAATATGGTTTTGTATTTATTTCTTGTAACATTTGACAATCAGTAGTTTAATTAGGATTGAATGGCATTTCATCGATTAAACGCAAATAAATCCGACCAAAAATACTAAAAGACCGTATATTGAGTTAAAATAGTACAACGATTATTATCATGAAAATATTAGTTTTCTTTTTGTGTTTTATGGGACTACAATCCTTATTAAATGCACAAAATACTCCAGACTGCCGAACGGCTATACCTGTTTGTGCAGATGCGCCTTTTATTGGTACCTCGAACGGACTTGGTGATATTGAAGATTTTGATCCAGAAGTTATTACCGAAACTGGTTGTTTAGAAAAAGGAAGTGTAAGTTCTGCAAATATTGAGCACAATACTTCTTGGTATGTCTTTAGAGCTTTAGCTGATGGGCAAATTGGTTTTGATATTGAGTCTAATTCTCTTTTAGCAGAGTGGGATTTTGCTGTTTATGGTGGAAGCTCAGATGTAGACTGTGTAGCGATAAGTAACGGCACAGCACAACCTATTCGTTGTAATTATGAAGTAAACAGTACAGATTTTACAGGTTTGGGTGTGAACCCAGAAAACGGACAAGTAGGTGCGCCAAGTTTAACTCAAAATTTAAATACTTATGATGAATTGCTTGATGTTACTGCTGGGGAGATTTATTATATCTTAATTAACAACTTTAATACTAATTTTGATGGTGATCCAGAAACATTTACGTTTTCTTTTACTGGAGATACAGCAGCTTTAGATTGTGATTTTAGAGATAGATTTTTAGGTCTAGATATTATTGCATGCGAAGGAGATCCAGACATCACCTTAAGCGCCTTACGTTCGCCAGCTGGGAATGATATCGTGAGTATAGTTTGGTCTGTGGATTATACGGATCCTAATATACCGGATAACTCAAATTTGTTAAGTGGAGATATCACCACTGCAAGTGAGTTGGTTATACCTACAACTATTGCAAATTCTGGGCGGTATAGTGTAGTGATTACAACTAGTGCTGGAGGTACTGTTAGTCATTTAGGTGGAATTTTAATAACAATTTTCGGTCCGCCAACACTACAAGAAGTAATTACGTTAAATACTAATTTAACGAATAATCCTGATCAGAATAATATTGAGATTATTGCTGATGACCCTAGTGGCGTTGGTTCTTTTGAATATGCCATTAATGGAGGAGAGTTTCAAGACGACCCTATTTTTTTAGATGTACCTCCTGGTTTAAATACTGTAATTATAAATGATAAAAACAGTTGCGGAACTACTTTGCCGATTGAATTTTTAGTAATTGGCTATCCTAAATTTTTTACACCAAACGGCGATTTAGTTAATGATGACTGGAATATTAAAGGAATTGATGATCCGTCTATTGTGGCACCAATAGTGTTTATTTTTGATCGCTACGGAAAATTATTAAAGCAATTAGACGCTTTTAGTGCTTGGGATGGTACTTATATTGGTAATGATATGCCTGCTTCAGATTATTGGTTTCGCTTTGAATATAATGAAGCGGAAAGTGGAATAATCGTTGCAAAAACTACTCAGAACCACTTTTCTTTAAAACGATAAAAGACCTACAAATGCAGGTCTTTTAGGAAAAAATAAAATCTATTTATTTTAGAAATTTATAGTGTAGGTTAATGTTGCATTGGTATTTCTAGTGGCAATATCTAAAGTAGGACTTGGACCCGTGCTTAAAGTATTGGTTCTTATATCTTGGTTGTTAGAGTTTAGAGCAAAGTCTAATCGACTTGGACCAAAATCATAACCAACACCACCAGACACTCCTTTTAAATCTCCAATGACGTTATTTGCATAAGGGCTTTGTTCATATCTATACCCACCACGTAAACTAAATCTTTCAATTTTGTATTCTCCACCAAGTCTAATGCTTGATACAGCTTGTAATTGATTGCGAATAAATTCATTTTCAGAGGCAAAATTAGGGTCAGATACCGGTCTTAATTCTGCTTTAGACATGTCTTGGTAGCTGTAATCTACACTTAGTAAGCCTGTTTTTGCAAAAACTAAAGCCAAACTTCCTGTTAATTTTTCAGGTGTTTTTATAGTGTATCTTTCATATAGATTTATTTCATCAAAATCAATAAAGTTGATGTCTATATCTGCTAAATTAGAATTAATACGTTGTGAAAATTCATCATTTAATCGGTTCCAAGTAGGCGATTGATAACTAGCACCAACTCTAATAAAATCGTTTAATTTTCCTATAGCTCCTAAGCTAAATGAAAATCCGGAACCTTGTGTTCTTAAAAGATTGTCAAAACTTGCAGACCTTACTGGAGAATCCGCATCATAACCACTTTCTGTAATTAAGGTTAATTGCTCTGAAAAAATACTATGAAAATTTAGTGAAGCTCCAAGGTATAGGTTTTCTTTATACTGTGTTGCAAAGTTTGCAGTAAATTTATCATTGTAGCCAAAACTAGACTTTCTGTAAGTTTGATTTACACCATTGGCATAATTAGTTAAACTAACATAGTCCGTATTGTTATCGTCATTAGGATCTACAGCATCAATAATTCCTCCAAATATTCCTAAAAAAGCTTGTTGCTCACGAAACCCTAGGCTAGCACCAATATCCAAGTATGCTTCTTCAATAAATTCACCATCTTGAAGTAATAACTGACCTAATGGTTGTCCTTGCGCAAAGTTTAGAAAATATTGATCGATACCTGTTTGCGTAGTATAAGCAGCCGAAACTTGATTATCAAAGTTTTGAATTCGATCATAATTTATCGCAACACTAATTTTTTTCCAATGAGAATTTTGGTCCGTGCTTTTAAATACAAATACACCGCCAACTTGGTTGAGTTCTATATTATTTCTATTTACCTCAGGAGAACCTGCGGCGCTATTTTTGACATTGTAATTACTTCCAGAAAATGAAATTAAACTATTGTTGAAAACAGCTGAACCAGCGGGGTTAACATTTAAAGAAGATAAATCTCCACCTAGCGCTCCAAATGCACCGCTCATGGCTTGATATCTAGCAGTACCTTGTGTATTGTCAGCGCTATATCGTAAAACATCAGTTATGTTTTGAGCAGCAACTATAGAGCATACGAATAGCGTTATTAAAATAAAATATTTTTTCATTTCAAAGTAATTTAAGAATTATAAAACTAGATTAATTTCCTCTACTGCTTCCTCTGCTGCTTCCGCCAGAAGATCTTGAAGAACCACCAGAAGAACTTCCGCTACTTCTACTACTGCTACCTGATGATCTGTAGCTTCCGCTGCTAGAAGAGCTACTACTTGAACTTCTTACTGCTGGTGATGAGCTTCTAGAGCTACTTCCAGAACTTCGGTAGTTTCCGCTGCTAGAACTTCTTGTACTAGTGCTTGGTGTGTAGGTTCTAGAAGAAGTACCTCTTGAACTTCTATAAGTATTCGATGAGTTTCCTCTTTGGTAAGTATTTGATGAACCACTATTGCCTCTACTATACGCAGTATTATTTCTAGAGCTATTGTTATAATTAGGCTGAACTCTAGAACTTCTTGCAGTTCTGTAACTCGTATTTCTATTGGTCGAAGTGCCAGATCTATATGCCGTTGAACTTCTTGAATCTCTGCTAGTAGTTCTATAACGATTGTTAGCTGAAGCATTAGAACTCCCTCTTAAAGCAGTATTGCTGTAAGATGATCTGCCTAAAGCATTATTTGTTCTGTAGTCGCCTCGTCTACCTCTTGTGAATGCGAAATTTCTACCATTGTAAAAATTATTATTCCAGCCCCAGTTGTTCCAGCCGCCATTCCAGTTGTTCCAGCCAAATCCGCCACCCCAACCGAAGCCTCCGCCCCAGCCGAAGCCACCATTCCAGCCTCCGCCCCAACCCCAGTTGTTCCAGCCGCCACCCCAACCCCAGTTGTTGAAGCCACCGCCCCAACCCCAATTGTTCCAGCCGCCGCCCCAACCCCAGTTGTTGAAGCCACCGCCCCAACCCCAGAATGGGTCCATGCCCCAGCCTCCAAAGCCATTATCATAATAATTTATAGAAACGCTAGTGGGGTTTTGTCCCCAGCCACCTTGACCATTATAATCATTAAAATTACCATCATAATTATCATTTTGGTTTATGTTACCAGAGCCGTCATCAAAGTTTTGACTATAATAACCATCAACATCGGTGAAAATTTCACTATCAAGTAATTCTTGGTATTGACCAGCTCTTCTTCCAAAATAGTCAGCATATTGGTTGCTTTGATTTTGTTGTTGAACTTGCACCTGTCTAGGATTGTTTTCTACAATAACTCGATTGTTATTGCTTGAATATATACCATCGTTATCGTAATAAGATGATTGTTGATAAGAACCGCAAGAAGCCAAAAACAAAGACGTTAAGGCAATAAAAAATAAGGTTCTAATTTTGCTGTGGGGTAGGGTATGTGTCATCATTAAAAATTTAATTGTTGAACAATGTAAAAATAGTTAGATTTACCGAATTATTTTAATAATAAAGTCACAAGATTTGTGCCAAACTGTTAAATATGAGTAAAAACTTAACGAAAAGAAGCGAAGATTATTCTAAATGGTATAACGATTTAGTGGTTCAGGCAGATTTAGCTGAAAATTCTGGTGTAAGAGGTTGTATGGTAATAAAACCTTACGGATACGCTATTTGGGAAAAAATGCAAGCCGCTTTAGACAAAAGGTTTAAAGAAACTGGACATGAAAATGCCTATTTCCCCATTTTTATACCTAAATCTTATTTAAGCAAAGAAGCGAGCCATGTAGAAGGTTTTGCAAAAGAATGTGCGGTGGTTACCCATTACAGACTTAAAAATGCAGAAGATGGGAGTGGTATTATTGTAGATCCAGATGCTAAATTAGAAGAAGAACTAATTGTTAGGCCTACGTCTGAAACCATTATTTGGGATACGTATAGAAGATGGATTCAATCTTACAGAGATTTACCCATTTTAATAAACCAATGGGCAAATGTTGTGCGCTGGGAAATGCGTACAAGATTGTTTTTGAGAACAGCTGAATTTTTATGGCAAGAAGGCCATACAGCACACGCGACAGAATCAGAAGCGATTATTGAAGCAAAACAAATGATGGATGTATATGCGGAGTTTGCTGAAGAATTTATGGCAATGCCGGTAATTAAAGGCACAAAAACTGAAAGTGAGCGTTTTGCGGGAGCTTTAGATACCTATTGTATAGAGGCCTTAATGCAAGATGGTAAAGCTTTGCAAGCGGGTACTTCACATTTTTTAGGACAAAATTTTGCTAAGGCGTTTGATGTTAAATACGCTACAAAAGAGGGTACACAAGAATATGTTTGGGCAACTTCGTGGGGAGTTTCTACGCGCTTGATGGGTGCTTTAGTGATGACGCACAGTGATGACAATGGTTTAGTTTTGCCTCCAAAGTTAGCGCCTATTCAAGTAGTAATTGTGCCTATTTACAAGGGTTTAGATCAATTAGATTTAATTTCGGAAAGAGTACAGCCTTTACTTAAAGAATTAAGGGCAAAGGGTGTTTCTGTTAAGTTTGATGATAGAGATACCTATAAACCTGGCTTTAAATTTGCAGAATATGAGCTAAAAGGTGTGCCGGTGCGTTTAGCGATTGGTCAAAGAGATATGGACAACAATACTTTTGAAGTTGCTCGTCGTGATACTTTAGTAAAAGAAACCGTAAATTCTGATGTGGTTATTGAGAAAATTGAATTTCTTTTAGAAGATATTCAACAAAATATTTTTAAAAAAGCACTTGATTTTCGTGATAATCATATTACTGAAGTCAATAGTTATGAAGAATTCAAAACAGTTTTGGAAACTAAAGGTGGTTTTATTTCGGCGCATTGGGATGGTACAGTCGAGACAGAAGAGCAAGTTAAAAACGAAACAAAAGCAACTATACGTTGTATTCCCATAGATGTAATTCTTGAAGAAGGTACCTGTATGATTAGCGGAA
The DNA here is from genome assembly GCA_030731855.1 of Cellulophaga sp. GTDB lineage: Bacteria > Bacteroidota > Bacteroidia > Flavobacteriales > Flavobacteriaceae > Cellulophaga. Next base: position 42,113 of record JANQTG010000154.1, read on the forward strand.
AACCCTCTAAAAATAGGGTGTTATTTGCGAAGGCATATTAATTTTAAAAAAAAATTAATTACCTATTGCAATAGTTAAAAATAGTTGTATTTTTGCATCCGCAATTGCACAAGCGATGGTCCGTTCGTCTAGGGGTTAGGACGCCAGGTTTTCATCCTGGTAACAGGGGT
>JANQTG010000155.1 GCA_030731855.1 Cellulophaga sp.
AAAAATGAAATTCCGTATACGATAGAAAACTTGAATGAAAGTCTAAAAATTTTTGCTGGAAATGAATTTAGCGATACTTTTTTTAATAAGTACATCTATAAAAGCGAAATGCCTGATTATAAAAATTTGATGGCTGCTGTCGGTGTTTCATTAAGCCAAAATTTAAAAGTACCTTATTTTGGGGCGTCTGTAGCTATAAATAATGACCTAAACGGTGAAATAAAATCGTATCCAATTATTGGAAGTCCCGCTTATAGTGCAGGTTTAACCGATGGAGATATCATTACTCGTATAAATAATATGCCTTTCCCCAACGGAATAAGCTTTACGAATTTCATTAAAACATTAAAAGTAGGCGATACACTTGATATCGATTTTACGCGTTTTGGTGTTCCTAAAAAAACTACAGTTACACTGGCTTCAAGTCCTGAATATACGATCGAATTAAACGAAAAAAGTGGTGGGAAAGTGTTAAAAAAGATTCTGGAAAAAAGGAATCAGTGGCTTAAAAATGAGTAAAAATATTTATATTTCATATTTTATTATTGTTTTTCGATAATTTTATTATATTTGTTATCGTTAAACAATAATAAATATTTTATGAAAATGTTTGGTTCAAAATCGCTATCCACTTTTCTTTACTACGGTTGTACTGTAATTACAGTAGCTAGCCTTAGCCTAATAAGCTTCATTTTATTTTCTTTAGCTTTAGAAAATTTTGAGCTCATCAATGAACAATTTAAAATCACTATTCCATTATTTCCAGAAATGGCCATTAAAGGACGTTACAATGACATAACAATAACCACAATTACACTCTTTTTTATTTTTTATACCATCTTTTTTGGGCTACTAACCATGATTTTCAAAACCTTTAAAGCAAGTATTTTATTTACAGACAAAGCTATTAAGCAACTAAACTATTTTACTTTTTTAAATTTATTAGTTGCGCCTATCCTTTACATTACTATCAATTTTATCATCTTAGTAAAAGATAATTATTATGATTTTGCATCTTTTTTGCTACATATTCTATTAGGCATCATGGCTCTGTTTATTGTAGCTGTATTTAAAAAAGGGTATACCATCCAATCTGAAAACGACTTAACAATATAATTATGAAAAAATTACTTTCCTATTTAAAGCTTCTTATGAACTTTTTTTTGCTAGCCATCATTATAATTTTAATTAAGAAGCTTTCCTTTTTAAGTAAAGAAATTCTTTTAGCTTTTGGTTTGATAGAAAAAGACACCTCGTTCCACGAATATTCTTTTTTTAATGGTATTACAAGTTTAATGGACATTCTACTAACGATCTATTTGTTTTGGCTTATTTTTAAGTTTAGGAAAATGTTAAATGGCTCAACTGTAAATACCTTTTTTTCTAAAAAAATGCAGGTGTTTCTCAAACGGTAGGTAGGGGTCTTATTTATTATGCTGTTTTTAATTTATTTCTAGAAATTATAAAAAACTCTAATAAACTTGCCACAAGTTTAACCCATAATAATAAAAGAATTGGTCAAATAGTAGGAGAAAATATAGGTGAAAGTCTTGTAAATTCGTTCCTTGATATGATTCCTTTTTTAGTTATCGCCCTATTTATACTAATAATTTCGCAATTTATAAAAGAAGGCTACACCCTTAAAAATGAAAACGACTTAACCAAATAATACTATATTTCATGACTAAAAATTATCTATTAAATATTGCCATAAGTGGTTGTAAAATACTCAAAATAGTTTTTATTGTTTTTTTTGTTTCACTAAGCTTTTTATTTGTTCATTTTCAAATAGATAAAGGTTTTTACAAGACTATAAATATTGATTTAAAAAATAGCGAATTTCAATATAGAAAAATAGAAAGTTGGGACAACACTAAAACTCAAGAAACATATACTTTAGAAAATGTCACCACTGTATCTTTGGTGATATTGTACCTTCAGTACTCTTTTGTATTATTTGTTTTGTTTTTAATTGTAAGTGAATTTCAAAAAATAATACAATCTGTCAAAAAGTTAAATACTTTTCAAAATGAAAATATTAAATCATTTCGTAAGATTGGGAATTACCTTATTATTTATTTATTCATAAGTAGTTTTCACTTTTTTCTATTTGAGAAATCTGCTATTACTGGAATAAGTATATCCTTTAGTGTTCTCGGTTTTATAATTTTTAGTTTTATTATGGCTGAAATTTTCAGAGAAGGAATGAACCTTAAGAATGAAAACCACCTAACCATATAAGCATGCCAATTATTGTAAATTTAGATTCTGTTTTAGAAAATCGCCAAATGAAAAGCAAAGAACTTGCGGAGGCTATCGGCATAACCGAGGCTAACTTGTCCATTTTAAAATCAGGAAAAGCTAAGGCGGTACGTTTTTCGACTTTAGAGGCTATTTGTGAGGTTTTAGCCTGTCAACCTAGGGATTTACTTGAATATCAACCATAAAAAAAGCCACACATTACTGTATGGCTTTATCTTATTTTTTAAGAATATTTATTAGTCTGCTAAAACAATAATCTTATTATCCTTCATTTCTACCGTACCACTTGAAATAGGTAATCCTAAAGCAGTAGCACTAGATTTTGAGAATTTAGCTTGATAACTCTCCTCTATCTTTAAACCAGTTCCTTGCACTTTAACTTCGCCTTCTTGTAACAAAGAAACGATGGGCGCGTGATTAGATAACATTTGAAATTCTCCATTAATACCTGGAACCGTTACTGAGGTAACTTCTCCTGCAAATAAAGTAGCTTCGGGTGATACAATTTCTAAATACATTATTTTTAGTTGTTAGTGGTTAGTAGTTAGTAGTTAGTAGGTTTTTAAAAACAGCTACTAATTAGTAACAAACGAACATTCAATAGTTAACCAACATTTTTTTAAGATGGTATTAAGCACACTTTGTACTTAATACTCCATACTTCGTACTTTATTTTTATGCTTCCGCTAACATTTTATCTCCAGCTTCAATAACCTCTTCAATAGTTCCTTTAAGGTTAAAAGCAGATTCTGGTAAGTGATCTAATTCACCATCCATAATTCTGTTAAAGCCATTAATGGTATCCTTGATATCTACTAAAACCCCTTTTAAACCTGTAAACTGCTCCGCTACGTGAAATGGTTGAGATAAGAAACGTTGTACTCTACGTGCTCTACCTACGGCTAATTTATCTTCTTCAGATAACTCTTCCATCCCTAAGATTGCAATAATATCTTGTAATTCTTTGTAACGTTGTAATAACTCTTTTACTCTTTGCGCACAACCATAATGCTCTTTCCCTAAAATATCTGCTGTTAAAATTCTAGACGTTGAATCTAATGGATCTACCGCTGGGTAAATACCTAACTCTGCAATTTTACGAGAAAGTACTGTTGTTGCATCTAAATGCGC
>JANQTG010000156.1:0-3471 GCA_030731855.1 Cellulophaga sp.
AATCATACTATGGCTAATATCAATCATTAGAATAGTACTCATTTGCGCTTTGTAGTGTGTGTCTTCAACCACCAAATCGTTTTCTGTAAGCGAAAAATCACCAATACCATTATTAATTTGGGCATTTTTAAGACTTTCAGTCATCGAAATATGCTCTAAACCGTCTCCGTATTTATACTCCCGAAGTTCACCAGTATGCTCATCGCCTTGCCCAGATTTACCGGTTTTATGATTCCCAGAACCGTTTCGCTTTAGTTTACCGAAAATTTGATCTAAAGCCCTGGTACGAATAAGTCGCTCCATTTTAGCTGTAATCGATAGATTACCGCCGCCATCGCCTTCTTCTCCGTTTTCTCCGCCAGCACCTTTACCATCTTCAAATTCTTCTCGTAAATAACCACGTGCTTTTAAATCTTCAATAAAATCATCAATGGTATAATTTTCATCTGTTAGTTCGTACTCCTTATCTAACTCTCGCAACCAATCAAGCGCTTCATCTACATCACCAGAAGTGTGTGTGATAAGCTCCTGAAAAATATCAAAAAGTTTTTCAAAGGGAGTTTGATTCTCAGCTTCATACTTTTGAAACCGGAATCCTTTTCTTGTATTCATAGCCATGATATAAAAATACAATAAATACGAAAAGAAAACAGCTTGTTTTACGAAATCTTAACGCTTTATTATAACTTTAGCCTTATGGAATTAGAACAGATAAAAGGCTTTTTGAATACTCCGGCACTTTGGCAAGGAAAATTATTCGAAGTAGATCAGTTTAATTTTCTCAAAATGAACTTAGACGATTTTTGTCCACAAGCCATTCCTCAAAATATACGATTGGGACATCAAGTAGAACATATTTTTTATCAATTACTACATCATGATAAAACCTACGAAATACTCCTATTTAACCAAGCCATAAAAAATGAAATTAGAACCCTTGGGGAGATTGATTTTATTCTTAAAGATACTGTATCAAAAGAAATTATTCACATAGAATTGACTTATAAATTTTATATCATCGATTTAACTATTGAAGATAAAATACATCAACTTATCGGTCCGAATAAAAGAGATTCTTTTTATGACAAGATAGAAAAAATCAAAAACAAACAGTTTAAACTATTACACACTAAAGAAGCTGCTAACCTACTACATAACAATAAAATAGCTATTAAAAAAAATAGCTCAAAAACTGTTTTTAAAGCACAATTATTTAAACCTTATAAAGCAAATAATCTAAACATTGCTCCCTTTAATAATGATTGTATTTGTGGTTATTGGCTGAGGATGAGAGATTTTGATACTCTTGAATTTAATTCACAACATTTTTATTTACCATCAAAAAAAGAATGGATTATTGCACCGCATGAAAATGTGGTTTGGAGTTCTTTTAAAAACATCAAAACTGAAATAGAAGAAAGCCACAAAAGAAATCATTCCCCAATGGTTTGGATAAAAAAATCGCAGCAAGAATTTGAAAAATTTTTTATAATCTTTTGGTAATAAACAATATAAATCTATTCTTGTCGTTTTTTTAAACCACAACTTTTACTAAAAACCCCATGTCTAAATTTGCTATTTTCTTTACGCTATTTGCCTGTATTATTTTATCGGATACTAAAATTGAATGGGATACCGTTTACACCCAAGCCACCTATGCGCTAAATCATTCTAAAAAAGCACTTGAAGCAAATAATTTTGATCATCAAAAACACTATTCAGAAAAGGCATTAAAAGCCTATGAAAAAATTGAAATATTGTTACAAAGCTTAGAAGATGAAGAATTTAAACTCGCAATTGGTGAAACTTTAAAAGATTTAGAAAATGCCGCTGATGCTCCAGATTGGGATAGAGGTCGTTTTTACACCAAAAAAGTATATCAAAAAACAAAAGATTTAATAAGCACTTTAGACCAAAGATCGACCCAGGAAAAACTTGATAAAGTCGAAAATAATTAAGCCGTGTTAAAAAAACAAAACTCTTTTAAGTTAATGTCTGGCTTTTAAAACTTTTTCTATGTCAGAAAGCGTAAAACCTTTTGCCTGCAATAAAATTAAATAATGAAAAAGCAAATCGGCACTTTCATCTAGAAACAGGTGATCATTATCGTCTTTTGCTTCAATTACCACTTCCACGGCTTCTTCACCAACTTTCTGAGCCACTTTATTGATACCACTTCTAAAAAGTGACGCTACATAACTATCTTTATTTTCAGGATTGTCTTTTCTATCTTTTATAATGGCTTCTAATGCTGTTAAAAATCCGAACGAACTTTTATTTTCTTCTTGCCAGCAAGTGTCTGAGCCAGTATGGCAGGTTGCACCAACAGGATTCACAAAAATTAATAAGGTGTCGTTATCACAATCGTTTTTAATACTGACCAAATTCAAAAAATTACCACTCTCCTCACCTTTTGTCCATAGTCGGTTTTTAGTACGACTAAAAAAAGTTACTTTCTTAGTTTCTTGTGTTTTATCAAAAGCCTCTTGATTCATGTAACCCAGCATCAATACATTTTTTGTGATGGCATCTTGAATGATGGCTGGTACTAATCCGTCTACATTTTTAGTAAAATCTATCTTCATATTTTCGTTGTTCGTTGTTCTTTTTGGTTGTCCGTTGATGGTTGATGGTTAAAATTTGTTTCAAGTTTCAAGTTGATCATTCATTTTATAAATTCTGACTGAAACCATTCTTTTTTATTTGGGCTCCTTTCTATTTCCTTATTTTATTTCGTTTTTTTAATCTTAATACTCTTGCACTGAGCGTAGTCGAAGTGTTAGCTTAATACTTAATACTTTCCGTTTATTTCGTATTTTTTTGAAACTTAAAATTTAGCACTTAAAACTCAACTTTTTATATCCTAACTGCTATTCCATTCAGTTTCAGCTCTTGTTTTAAATCTAGTATATTAATTTCTTTAAAATGAAAAACACTAGCTGCTAAGGCTGCATCGGCTTTTCCTTCTTTAAAAGTATCGGTAAAATGTTGCATATTTCCCGCACCACCTGAGGCAATAATAGGAATATTTAATTCCGTTGACAAGCGTGCTAAAGCTTCATTTGCAAATCCGTCTTTAGTACCATCATGATCCATAGAGGTAAATAAAATTTCACCTGCACCTCGTTGTTCCACTTCTTTAGCCCAATCGAACAAACGGATTTCTGTAGGCACTTTACCACCGACTAAATGGACTATCCATTCGCCATCTATTTGTTTGGCGTCAATAGCCACAACTATACATTGCGAACCAAATTTAGCCGACAAATCGTTTATCAATTGTGGATTTTTAACGGCTGAGGAATTTATAGAAACTTTATCAGCTCCATTCTGCAATAGAACATCCACATCTTCAATCGAAGAAATGCCGCCACCCACCGTAAACGGAATATTTACTTTCTCTGCAACATGGTAGACCAAATCTGCCAAAGTTTTTCGGCGTTCTTCAGTTGCCGAAATATCTAAAAACAC
>JANQTG010000156.1:3571-14516 GCA_030731855.1 Cellulophaga sp.
TTAAAGGTAGAAATTCCCCCAGAAGCAATTAAATGAATTTTATTTCCTTCAACTTCATTAATAGTTTTCTTTAATATTTTTTGATACAAATCGAAAGATGGTCCTTCTAACATTCCGTCTTTACTAATATCCGTACAAATCACAAATACAATTCCTTTTTCTTGATAAGCCTGAATAAAAGGAATCAATTCTTCCTTAGAATCTTCTTGCCAACCTGAAACTGCCACTTTTTCATTTAAAGCGTCAGCTCCTAAAATAATTTTCTCCGCACCATAAGTGTCTAACCAACCTAAAAAAGTCTCTCTGTCTTTTACGGCAATACTCCCTCCCGTAACCTGATTTGCTCCACTATTAAAAGCTATCTGTAAATCTTTATTGGTCTTTAATCCTCCACCAAAATCGATTTTTAAATTGGTTTGAGAAGCAATTTGCTCCAAAACCTTATGATTTACAATGTGTTTACTTTTTGCGCCGTCTAAATCAACCAAATGCAAATATTCAATACCATGCGCTTCAAACTCCTTCGCAACCTCTAAAGGATTTTCATTATATATTTTCTTGGTATCATAATCGCCTTTTGAAAGGCGAACGCATTTACCGTCTATGATGTCTATTGCTGGGATGATTCTCATTGTTTAGAATAAAATTAAAAATACGAAATTAGAAATACGAAGTTATTAAAAGTTCAATTCTATATATTTTATTTGAAATACTATAAAAATTGATTCAAATCCTTGTTAACATAAGCATATAAATTTTTCAAAATTTCAGAAATATGAAATTAGAAATACTACCTAGAATTACTTATTATTTCTTCTTGCTGTGTTAATTGAAGCTACTGTGATCGCTAAAAGTTCATTTGCCTCTTGATGTAATTTTTTAATTTCCACTTGATTATCCTGATCGATTTCTATGAACATTTCTAACCAAAACATACTTTCATAAACTTCTTCCTCTACAATTTTCAATTTATTTATAAAATCTTTTGTTGATTTTGCTCTTTGTGAAGCTCTAAAATTAGCTCCAACAGAACTAGAAGATCGAATTAGTTGATTTACAAAAGCATTAAACTCACGTGATTTAGGGATTTTAGAACATAAAAACCAGCAATCAATTGCAGATTTTTGAGTTCTTTTTTTAAATCTCTTTCCATTTTTCGTAATTCGTATTTCTAATTTTGTGTTTTTAGATTAAGGAAATTCAACAATATCTGTTCTCCCACCACACTACTTTTTTCTGGATGAAACTGGGTACCGTAAAAATTATTTTGATGTAAAGCGGCACTATATTCTATTCCGTATTCAGAGGTTGCAACGGTTTCTTCACACAAAGGAGCATAAAAACTATGCACCATATAAATATATTCGTTCTCAGAAATGCCTTGAAATAAGTCAGACTTTAAGTTTGAAATTTGATTCCAACCAATTTGCGGTACTTTCACCTTATTTGAAAATTTTATGACATCAACTTCAAAAATCCCTAATCCCCTAGTATTCCCCTCTTCAGAAGAAGTACACATTAATTGCATCCCTAAACAAATACCTAAAACTGGTTGCTTCAATTTAGGGATCAGAGTGTCTAACCCACTCGCTTTTAGTTTTGCCATAGCACTACTCGCTTCACCAACCCCAGGAAAAATGACTTTATCAGCTGCTAGAATTTGGTTTACATCACTTGTTAAAACCGCTTCAAAACCAAGCCGTTGTATTGCAAATTTTATACTTTGAATATTACCAGCACCGTAATCTATGATTACAAGCCCCCCACCCCCCGAAGGGGGAGTTTTTAATTCTTTATGTTTATTTTTTTCTTGATTCATTTAATTTTCAACTTCTAATCTAGTATTTTTTCAGACTTAGCACCATATAAATGTTACGAAACACTTTTTCAAATTTTCGTATTTCTAATTTCGTACTTCGTATTTTTGTCCGTCTTTATACTTGATACTTTATACTCAATACTTTTCTACAACATCCCCTTCGTAGACGGTAAAATCATTTTATCAACATCGCGCTTTACAGATACTTTTATAGCTTTTGCAAAGGCTTTAAAAATTGCTTCAATTTTATGATGTTCGTTGCTTCCCTCGGCTTTGATATTTAAGTTAGCCTTTGCGCCATCGGTAAAAGATTTAAAAAAATGATAAAACATTTCTGTCGGCATCTCCCCTATTTTTTCGCGTTTAAAATCCGCATCCCAAACCAACCAATTTCTACCTCCAAAATCTATGGCTACCTGTGCCAAACAATCGTCCATTGGCAAACAAAAGCCGTAACGCTCTATGCCTAATTTATTTCCTAAGGCTTTATGAAAAACTTCTCCTAACGCTATGGCGGTGTCTTCAATAGTGTGGTGTTCATCTACCTCTAAATCACCTTTTACGTGAATATCTAAGTCCATTTGCCCGTGACGTGCCAACTGGTCTAACATATGATCAAAAAAGGCTAATCCTGTTGAGATAGTACTTTTTCCAGAGCCATCTAGATTTATTTTTATTTGAATATCGGTTTCATTGGTTTTACGACTTATTTCAGCAACTCGGTCGTTTAGTTTTAAAAACTCATAGATTTTCTCCCAATCGTTGGTTTCTAAAGCAATGAAAGTATCTAACTCGTTTCTTTTTACCGTAATTTCATTGGTACCTAATTCGGTATTGTCATTGATAAAAATACCTTTTGAACCTAAATTTTTAGCTAGTTCTATATCCGTCAAGCGATCGCCAATAACGAAAGAATTTGTTAAGTCGTAATTTTCAGAAAAATATTCTGTTAACAACCCCGTTTTTGGCTTCCGTGTATTTGCATTTTCGTGCGGAAACGTTTTGTCGATTACTATTTTATCAAAAACTACCCCTTCATTTTCAAAAGATTGTAGTACAAAATTATGAACAGGCCAAAATGTATCTTCGGGATAAGCGTCTGTTCCTAAGCCATCTTGGTTGGTAATCATAACCAATTCATAAGCTAACTCCTTCGCTATTTTACCTAAATAGGTAAATGCTTTTGGATAAAAGACTAATTTTTCAAAAGCATCGATCTGTTCGTCTTTTGGTTCTTTTATGATGGTACCATCACGGTCTATAAAAAGTACTTTTTTCATAATTTATTAAAGTTGTTTCAAAACTGAAATCAATTTCTGATTCTCTTCTTTGGTTCCTACTGTAAATCGTAGCGTATTCTCACATAAAGGCTGTGTTGTTCTGTTACGAACTACAATTCCTTTTTCTAATAATTGATTGTAACGTTCTGTAGCGTTATCTACTTTTACTAAAATAAAATTTGCATCAGAAGCATAGACTTTTTCTACATAATTTAATTGAAGTAAGGCTTTAGATAAAATAGCTCTTTCTATCAATATATCAGCTATTTCAGAATTAACAACAGCAATATTCGAAACACGTTCTAAAGCTTTTAGTTGCGTTAATTCATTTACATTATACGGTGGTTTTATTTTATTAAGAATAGCTATTATTTCTTCGGAAGCAAAACAAATTCCCAAACGAATCCCTGCCATTCCATAGGCTTTTGATAAGGTTTGCGTGATGACTAAATTATTGAAATTCTTCAATTCACTCAACCAACTTTCTGTTGCCGAAAAATCAATATACGCTTCATCGATGACCACTAACCCTTTAAATTCATTTAATAATGTGGTTATCTTATTTCTAGAAAAGCTATTCGCCGTAGGATTATTAGGGGAACAGAGGAATAAAATTTTAGACTTAGTATCAACAACTTCCAAAATAGCAGCAACATCAGGCTCAAAGTCAGTTGTTAGCAAAACTTCTCTATTCTCAATATTATTAATTCCAGCCAAAACCTTATACATACCATATGTAGGTGGTAAAGTGATGATATTATCTTGTTTTGGTTCGCAAAATGCTCTGAATAACAAATCTAACACTTCATCACTACCGTTACCAAATAGTATATTATCAGGCTTTACACCTTTTTGTTCGGCTAAAACGGACTTTAAACTACGCTGTTGTGGGTCTGGATATCTATTCACGCCATTTTCGAAAGGATTTTCGTTCGCATCTAAAAAAATCATTTGAGAACCGTCCGAAACATATTCATCACGTGCGGAAGAATATGGACTTAAACCTTTTACATTCTCTCGAACTAGGTTTTGAATATTTAGCTTATTCATTCTCTAAACTTTTTAAACGTAAAGTAACCGCATTTTTATGCGCTTGTAAACCTTCTGCTGCTGCCATTAGTTCAATAGCCTTACCAATAGTTTGAATCCCCACTTTAGAGATTTTTTGAAACGTCATGCTTTTCATAAAGCTATCTAAGTTCACTCCGCTATATTGTTTTGCATAACCATTTGTCGGTAAAGTATGATTTGTTCCTGATGCATAATCTCCTGCACTTTCTGGTGTATAATTCCCGATAAAAACAGAACCCGCATTGATTATATTATCTAAGTACGAAGTTTCATTTTCCACACAAACAATATAATGTTCAGGACCATATTCGTTAATCAATTCCTGAGCAATTTCGTCATTTCCAACATAGATTAACTTACTATTATCTATCGCTTTTTGAGCAATTTCTTTACGAGGAAGTTCCTTTATTTGACTCTCAATCTCTTTTTCTACTTCTTCAAGTAATACTTTAGATGTACTTACCAAAATTACTTGACTATCAATACCGTGCTCAGCCTGACTTAATAAATCTGACGCCACAAATGACGGATTGGCAGTATCATCAGCCATCACTAAAAGTTCACTCGGTCCAGCGGGCATATCAATCGCTACGCTATATTTAGTCGCCAATTGTTTCGCTACCGTTACATATTGATTTCCTGGGCCAAATATTTTATATACTTGAGGAATTGTTCCGGTTCCAAAAGTCATACCTGCGATCGCCTGAATACCACCTACTTTATAAATTTTAGTGACACCACATAAATTGGCTGTATATAGAATAGCAGGATGTATTTTTCCTTCTTTATTGGGTGGTGAACAAAGCACAATCTCCGAACAACCAGCAATGGTTGCAGGAACCGCCAGCATTAAAATAGTTGAAAATAAAGGTGCTGTGCCGCCTGGAATATAAAGCCCTACTTTCTGGATAGGTCTTTTTTCTTGCCAACAGTGAATACCTTCAGTTGTTTCAACTTCAATTTTAGCTGTTTTTTGAGCTTTATGAAATTTCTCTATATTATTCTTAGCTAGACCTATTGCATCTTTTAATTCTTCTGAAACGAGGCTAGTTGCATCATTAATTTCAGCTATGGTAACCACAATATCAGCTAACGCTGCACCATCAAATTGTTGGGTATATTTATGTAAAGAAATATCTCCATTTTTTTGCACTTCTTCAAAAACCTCTAGTACTGTTGCTTCAATATCAGCAACCGACTTTGTTGGCCTTTTTAAGAGTTGTGCCCAATCTTCTTTTTTTGGATTGTATATTTTGTTCATACTAAATCTCGTTATTCTTTTTTATTGTTCGGTGTTGAGTTTTTAAATAATGAATAAATAATAAAAAAAATTCTATTATTTATTATTAATTCCTCCTTTTGTGGCTGGGGATTTATAGAACCATTTTTTCAATCGGACATACTAAAATTCCTTCTGCTCCTGCTTGTTTTAAATCTTCGATCACTTCCCAGAATTTATCTTTATTAATCACCGTATGCACCGAGCTCCAACCTTCTTCTGCCAAAGGCAAAACAGTTGGGCTACGCATTCCTGGTAATAAGTTCAATATTTCAGGTAACTTGTCATTGGGAGCGTTTAACAATACATATTTAGATTGCCGAGCTCTTAAAACAGATTGAATTCGGAATTGTAATTTTTGTAAAATTTCTTTTCTTTCCGCTGTAATTTTAGGAGAAACAGCTAACACAGCTTCACTGGTCAACATTACTTCTACTTCTTTTAAATTATTTTTAAAAAGTGTACTTCCACTAGAAACAATATCACAAATGGCGTCTGCTAATCCAATATTGGGGGCAATTTCTACTGAACCACTAATAATGTGTAGATCTGCATTAACTCCATTTTGTGCCAAATAATTTTTAACTGTATTCGGATATGAAGTCGCAATTCGTTTTCCTTCAAAATCTTTTACCGAACTATATTTCATAGCTTTAGGCACCGCTAACGATACCTTACACTTTGAAAATCCAAGTTTTTCAGCAACGCCTATATCTTCACCTTTTTCAATCAACACATTCTCACCAATGATCGCAATATCTACCACTCCATCTCTCAAATATTGAGGAATATCGCCATTTCTAAGATAAAAAACTTCCATAGGAAAATTACGAGATGATGCTTTTAATTGATCTCTACCATTATCGATAGAAATACCGCAATCTTTTAAAATCTCTATAGATTCTTCATTTAAACGGCCTGCTTTCTGAATTGCGATTCTAATTTTTGTCATTTTTATTTTTTTAACCATTTGTCGCTTCGACTACTCTCAGCGAACGTTTAAATTTTATTTAAGTGGCTGAGCGTAGTCGAAGCCAAAAATAAAACCCGTTTGATTGCTCAAACGGGTTTAAAATTATGTTGTAACACGATACAATACACTTTTACCTCGCTTGAAAGCCAGTACAAAAATGATGATGATGTGTTGTGTTATTTTTCATTACGCTGTAAAAGTAAAATTATTTTTAATGATAAGAAACTAAAATTCTATTTTTTAACAACATTTATTGATTTTGTAAGAATACAAACCAATAATTAATTGTTTCCTAATATTATCGGCATTCCTCCATCGCCACCGCCTATAATCACTACTTTAGAATTTGGAGATTCTGAAAGTTTTAATGTCGCATCAATACCTTTGTCCTTTAAAATTTGATCATTAAGCGACGCACTTAAAATACGGTTAGCATCTGCTTTACCTTGCGCTTCAATAGTTACTTTTTCTGCTTCTTTTTTAGCAGTTACCAATCGGAATTCATATTCTAATGATTCTTGCTCTTGTTTTAGCTTGCGCTCAATAGCATCTTTGATGGTAGGAGGTAAAGTAACATCACGTACTAAAATTTGATTTAATTGAATGTATTCATCCCTTACAATTTTTTGAGTTTCATCAAAAATCTCTTGTTGAATGGCGTCTCTTTTACTAGAGTATAACTGTTCTGGCGTATAACGACCCACAACCGAACGCGCTGCTGATCTTATTGTTGGTAATAATACACGCTGAATATAATCTTCACCTTTATCTTGGTGTAATTTTCCTAATTGATTACGAACTGGTTCAAACCAAGCGGAGGCTTCTAATTTAATGTCTAGTCCGTTACTAGATAAAACATTCATTTTTTCTAATACTTCTTGCTGTCTTACTTCATAAACATACACCTTATTCCATGGCGCTACGATATGAAAACCTTCTCCTAATGGCGGTTCATCGGTTACTACACCGCCTCCGAAAGTTTTATACAAAACACCAGCTTTACCTGAATCGATAGTGACCGCTGATTTTGAAATTAAAATAACTAATGCAATAAAACCTATTACTACAGGTAAGGCAACTTTGGGCAACTTGTCCATAAACAATCTTTTTTTAAATTAATCCGTTAAATTTTCTGATGAACCACTCCGCAGACAATGCCGCAATAATTAGGGCTAACAGAATTTTAAAATCAATCAAAGATACGACATTTTCGTTGCTTTTCTGTACAGGTAAAAAGCCTAAATTTTTATTAAAATCTGAGAGTAATAGGTCAATTTGCGACGGATAATATAGTTTTCCTTGGGTTGCGTTTGCTAACTTTTCTAATTTACGATAATTTGTAGTAGTAAACTGTTGTTCTACATCAAAATCTAATATTTCAAAAGTTCCTGATTTTGAGATATTAGAATTCAACACTCTTACAGTAAACGAATAGTTACCAGGTTCAAAATCACTTAAATCAACCTCAAAATAATTACCTTTTACTAGTAACGGAATTTCTTTATTATTTACTTGCAATACCAACGATGCTGTGGGATCAAAAACAAAAGTTTCATCAAAATAAGTCGCTGTTATTTTAGCGTTAGAAGATCCTTCGTAAATAGAAAGATTTTCGACATTTAACCTGTTCTTTTTCTTATTATCTGATAAATACAATAGCAATTTACCTATAAACTGATCAAAATTTTCGAAATTTCGGTCATTTCTGAACGATTGTAAGCGCCATTTCCAAACACCTTCACCTAAAAACAGGGCTGTTTTAACACCATCTGCTTCTGATAGCGCAAATAACGGATTTGGATAATTTACACCCCTAATTTGCATTTGTAAAACAGTTTCACTTACACCTGTAAAAGTTACTTCTCCAGATTTGGTCAATAAGGGTGGAAAGTCGTTTGTTTTAAAATCACTCAGGTCATAAGAATTAAAAGACGAATTTATAGTTGGAAAAACCTCTTGTACAGGATACCCTGTTTCAATCTGAAAAGAAGGTTGAATTGTATTTAGAAAATTGAGATCTGTTTTAGGGCCTTCAATAACCAAAACATTAGTTTTTTTATTTTGAATAAACTCGTACACCTTTTTAAAAGAAATATCGGGTTGATAGAGTATAAAAATATCTATTTCGTCTAAGTCTAATCTAGTATTATCTGGTTTCAAAATAGTTACCGAACGTTGCTCGTTGGTTGCTATTGCTTTTTTAAGGGCTCCAATATCAGGATGCGAAATATTAGAAACAATACCTACATTCGTTTTTTCATCAATCACTTCGACAGCAATTGTTTTAGAATTATTCTTTGTATTTTTTTCGTTGGATAAGATTCCAGCATTTATGGTGATCGTTTTAACACCTACGGCATTTGCTTCTAAAAAAGTAGTAATCCGTTTTGATTTTTGAGTAGCACTTAGTTGTATTTGTTCAGAAAACACTTTTTTTCCGTTGATTGCCACTGTTACAGGCACAGATCTATTATTTTGCCCTTGGTAATTTACGTAAAATTCTAAGGGAAATTTATTTTTTAGAAAAGCGTATTTATTGCTATTTACCTGATTTACAGTAACATCTTCATACTTTGTAGTGTCTCCAATAACTATTGGATAAACAGGAAATTTCAACTTATTGCCTAAGAATTCATAATCTTCTCCGATAGTTTGGTTTCCGTCAGTAAGCAATACCACCGCAGTATTGGTTGTGTTATAAATTTCAGAAATAGCACTTAAAGCCTGTGAAATATCTGTCTGTTTTTCTTGAAGATTAAAACTATCTAAAGACTTTAAGCTTTCGCCGAAACTATATTCTTGAATGGTAAATTTTTCTTGAAGTTTTTGGTTTTGAGTAATTTCTTGTACACTATTCTCGATAGTATTTCGTGAATCAGTTAACGACGAAGAGTTATCTACTAAAACAACCAAGTTAGTCTTTTCGATGGTTATTTCTTTTTTGGTCAATTTCGGATTAATCAATAAAACAAAAAGTCCGAATAAGGCTAAAAAACGAAAAAAAGAGAGGTAAATAATGGTATTACCTCTCTTTTTATTTTTATAAAAATATTGAAAACCGACTATCGCTAATGCTACCAATGCAGCTAAAATTAATAATAGTATGGTTTGTAATGGCATTGTTATGAATGTTGTTGATGAAAAAGTTTAAGTGTTTATTAGTTTAAATGTTCAGTTGAGAGGTTTTTTAAAAAGTTTAGGGATTTATTAGTTTGAGAGTTTAGTAAGAAGATTTTTTTTAAATACCATCCTATTAACTATTCAGACATAAAACGAACAAATAATAACATTCGACATTTGACTTTAGCCTTTCGACTCATTAAGTCAACATACCACCATCTACATTCAACACTTGCCCTGTAACATAAGCCGATAAGTCCGAGGCAAAAAATAAACATGCGTTGGCTATATCTTCGGTAGAACCGCCTCTTTTTAAGGGAATACCATCTCTCCAGCCTTGCACTACTTTTGCATCTAGCTTGTCTGTCATTTCTGTTTCGATAAATCCTGGTGCAATTGCGTTGCAACGAATATTACGTGAACCTAGTTCTAGTGCTACGGACTTTGTAAAACCAATCATACCAGCTTTTGATGCTGCATAATTCGTTTGTCCAGCATTGCCTTTTACACCCACAACACTACTCATGTTAATAATAGAACCTTTACGTTGCTTCAACATGGTACGTTGCACTGCTTTGGTCATATTAAAAACAGACTTTAAATTAATGTCTATTACCGAATCAAAATCTTCTTCGGACATGCGCATCAATAAATTATCTTTTGTAATTCCTGCGTTGTTAATTAACACATCAATAACACCACCAAAATCTTCTAAAACGCTCGCCACTAAAGCTTCTGAATCGCTAAAACTTGCTGCATTACTCTTGTATGCTTTCGCTTTTACGCCTTTAGCGGTTAATTCTTTTTCTAAAGCTAAGGCAGGTGCTTCACTCGAAGAATAGGTAAAAGCCACATTTGCCCCATGATCTGCAAATACTTGCGCTATTCCGGTACCTATACCTCTACTTGCTCCTGTTATAATTACGTTTTTACCTTCTAATAGTTTCATATGTTGTGGTTTGTTCTGTTGCTTTTCAAATATACCTTTTGTTTTTTATACTAACCAAAAAATTCCGTTTTTACTGAAAAATGTTTCAGTAAAAACGGAACTAAATCTATTTTAAATAATCCTGAGATTATCCCATAACTTGTTTTACTTTCAGTCCTATTTCAGCAGGAGAATCTACAACGTGAATGCCACATTCTCTCATAATTTGCTTTTTAGCTTGTGCAGTATCATCACTTCCGCCAACAATGGCACCAGCGTGACCCATTGTTCTACCTGCAGGCGCTGTTTCACCAGCTATAAAACCTACAATTGGTTTTTTACTTCCACTTGCTTTGTACCATTTAGCAGCGTCAGCTTCTAATTGTCCTCCGATCTCACCAATCATCACCACACATTTCGTTTCTGGATCGTTGATTAATAATTCAACAGCTTCTTTAGTAGTAGTTCCAATAAT
>JANQTG010000157.1:0-5463 GCA_030731855.1 Cellulophaga sp.
GCTTTTAAACTTTCTACCACATCATCGCCAAAGAAAGCAGGATCGCCCAAAATAAAGGCAATTTCTTCAATAGGTTGATTTAAAACACCAACAATATCAGCCACCAAACGGTGAACAATGGGTTTTCCAGCAACAGGAATTAATGGTTTTGGAACAGTTATACTGTGAGGTCTAAGTCGTGAACCACGACCAGCCATAGGTACTATTATTTTCATATGGTTAATGTGTAAATTTAATAATGTAACAGTGTATCAATTTTTCTGATGATGAAACACTATACATACCAACGCTTAAAGCTCGTAATTGTTACATTACTACATTAATTTTATTAGAAATATGGCTTCTTTAGGTGTGACATTGAGCGAAATCGAAGTAAGCTACGAGGCTTCTAAACATCGTCATAATTAACCTTTAAAGTAGGAGTAAGCGGATGTGCTTGGCAGGTTAAAATTAATCCTTCAGCAATTTCACCATCGGTTAAGATTTGATTTTTAACCATTTCTGCTTTTCCTTCGGTAACACGAGCAATGCAACTACTGCAAACGCCACCCTGGCAAGAATATGGAGCATCAATATTTTCTTTTAAAACGGCATCTAAAACCAGCATTTTTTTGTCCATTGAAAACGTGAACGTTTCATCATCAACAATAATTTCTACCTGTGTTTTACCATCTAAGCTTTCAGCCATTGTATCAACGGTTTCCGAAGAGGTAAACAATTCAAAATGTATTTTCTCTTTTGGAGTTCCAGCTTCCTGTAAAGTATCAGATACTAAATTGATCATTTCTTCTGGTCCACAAAGGTAAAAAGCATCGAACTTAGCATCTTTAAACTTATTTTTTACGATATAATTTACGGTTGAAGCTTCAATTCTACCAAATAAACACTCTTCTTCTTTGGTTCTACTATATACTTTTTGTAGAAAAAATCGATTCGTATATTTTTTCTGTAAGGCTTCTATTTCTTTAGAAAACATTACTTCATCTGGCGATTGGTTGCCATACACTAAAACAAAAGTACTGTTTAAGTGACTTTCTAAAACTGTTTCGGCAATACTCATAATGGGCGTAATTCCACTACCCGCAGCAAAACCTGCTACATGTTTTGCGGTATTTACTGGTTCAAAAACAAAACGACCTTCAGGTGGCATTACTTGTAAAACATCACCAACTTTAATTTTTTCATTGGCATACACCGAAAAAATACCTTCTGAAACTTTCTTTACGCCTACCGTAATTTTTCCAGAGCCTGGAGCTGAGGAAATGGAATATGCTCTGCGCACCTCAACGCCATTAATTTCTTTACTTATTGTAATATATTGTCCGGCACTAAAAGAAAAAGCATCTTTTAGGTTTTCAGGAATTGTAAATGAAATGGCAACAGCACTTGGTGTTAATTGGTGTACTGATGTAACTTTTAGAGAATGAAAATCGCTCATGAAATAATTTTTTGTAAAATTAAGAAAAGCGCAACCCATTTAAAACGGAAAAGATATAAAATTATATACCTAAGATTCTTATACATAAGAAAATTATGTATATTTGCCTCCCTCCGTCCCTCCGAAGGAGGGGAGCTAATGCTAGTTTTTATAATGTAGCTAAATTGGGATAAGGATGTTACTTTGATTAAAAAATTAAATTCAAGTTTCTCCCCTTTGGGGAGATTAAGAGGGGATTATGGGAAATTCAAAATTATATAAGGGCAGTTTAAATACTATTATTTTAAAGCTTTTAGAAGAGCAAGGTAAAATGTATGGCTATGAAATAACCCAAAAAGTAAAAAACCTATCGAAAGGAGAATTAAATATCACCGAAGGAGCTTTGTATCCTGCGCTTCATAAATTAGAAGCCGATGGTTTGTTAGATGTTGAGGTTGAAAAAGTAGATAATCGCTTGCGTAAATACTATAAACTAACCGAAAAAGGAGAAAAAGAAACCGTAAACCGGTTGGCAGAACTAGAAGAATTTATCCGAAGCATGCAAAATTTAGTAAACCCAAACTGGAGTATTGAGTAATAAGTTACCTATGAAACTAGTTAAACAAGACATACAAAATATAGATACTTGGTTAAAAAATCATGAGATAAAGTATATTGATATTCGTTATGAATTGATGGATCATTTAATAAGTGAATATGAAAACTTAGAAAATTATCCAGATTTAGATAGCTTTTTAACCGACCGATTACCATGGTGTAAAAAAGTGGCAAAAGAAAAGCAAAAAGCATTGCATTGGGCTTATCAAAAAGAAGTTTGGATACAATTTTTTAATTTTTTTAAAAAGAAAAATACCTTTTTGATTTTGGTAATCACAGCAATCTTTTATTACTTATTATTTCCGTTTTTAACGGCAAAACAATTTAAAACAGCACTATTAATTCCATTTTTTGCTGTTGCAGCATATCAAATTTACCTGTTAATGTTTAAATGTTTTAGTACAAAAAACCAAAAGGAATATATTTCGATGGCTAGTTTGGTCGCCATATTTTCATTACCCCAGTTATTTTTATACTGTTTTGGTGCTTTTCCAGGTGCCTTACAAAGCAACTTATATTTTTTAGTTCCCTATATCACGTTTGGTCTACTCTTAAATATTGCGGCAATTTTAGCATTTTACGAAAAACGTAAGGTTGTAGTAAAAGAATACGAATTTTTAAAAGTGTATTTGGCATGAAACTAACCGAAACACAAATACAAGGTATAGATACCTACCTAAAAAATTCAGAAATTGAATTTGTTGATGTTCGTATGGAAATGCTAGACCATGTAGCTAGCGAGGTAGAATATAAAATGGTAACAGAAAAGTTAGATTTTTATGATGCTTTTAAAAACTATATGGTTGTAAATAAAAAGCAATTACAAAAACAAAACAAACAATTTACTAAAACTACCGATATAAAAGTATTGAAAGCCATAAGCAAGTTTTTAATTAAGCCAACCAGTCTGCTTGTTTTTGGGCTATCTTTTTTTGCTTTAAAATTAGCTTCAAACCATATAGATTTACTTCCGATTTTGAGGTTTGCCCCTATTGCTATTCTATTTTCAATGAGTATTTATTATTACTTTATTACTCATTTTCGAAAAAAAGAACGATACTCTGGCTTAGAGCGTATTGGAATAATTTTAATTTTTTTTACTCAACTTGTACAAATATTTTTTAATCCAACTTATGAAATAAATCCTTTTGAAGGTTATCAAACTATAAATTTTGTGGTTATATCATTTTTAGTAGTCATAGCATTGGGTTTCATGGTAACACTTCTTAAATTAAAAAAAGAATATACCGAACGCTATAAAAATAAATTTATATGAAACTAAACCAAAATCAAATTAAGCAAATTGAAGCATTTTTAGATTCTAAATCTTTAAAATATATCGATTTACGCTACGAAGTTTTAGATCATATTGCTTTAGGTATTGAAAAACAAATGGAAAATAATTTTATTGATTTTTCAAGTGGTTTTACATTAGAAACTGCCAAGTGGAACAAAGAATTGGCAATAGACGCCAGTTGGTGGATTGGCTTAGTCTGGTATGGACCAAAAATAATGATTGAAAAATGTGTTAAGATCGTGAAAACATTTTATTTGTTTTTAATACCAATAACGACAGTACTCTTCTTGTTTCTTTGGTTGATTTTTCACACAAATAACCAATTGTTAAGCTACTCAAAAGAAATAGAAACTATTATTGGCGTGTATTATTTATTATGTGCTGTCTTAATTCTCTTGTTTAGGTTTAAAATTAAAGCTTCTAATTATACCACTAGCTATAGCTTTTTCTTCAGAACACAAGCTTTTTTTACCTGTTTACTATACGTATGTTATAATCCATTTTGGACATCAATTATTGGTTTTATTCAAAATGATGAGATTATATTAATTTCACTTTTTTCTAATTGCTTCTTTATAGGTTTTCCTTACTTATTTTGGCTGTTATATAAATCTCATTTTAATGTAAAAAAAGTAAGTCTGGATTTGGCATGAAACTAACCGAAACCCAAATACAAGAACTTTATAAGTTCACCAGAGCACATTTTGTGTATCATTATGATTTACAAACTGAACTTGTAGATCATTTAGCGGGCGGAATCGAGAATCAAATTGCTAAAAACCCTCAACTAAGTTTTCAAGAAGCATTACATAAAGAGTTCAAAAAATTTGGCATTTTTGGTTTTCAAGACGTGGTTGAGGAACGCCAAAAAGTACTGTCTAAACGGTATTGGAAAATTATTTTGAGATTTTATAAGGAGTATTTTACTTTGCCTAAAATAGCACTTACACTACTTTTATCAGTGCTATTATTTTTGGTTTTAAAAACAATTCCTTTAGGCTATCAGAATTATGCCATTAGCATTTTATTTGTACTATTTTTAATACCATCCTCCATTAAAATGGTAATTTATAATAGGATTTTGAAAAAGAAAAAACGCAAATGGATGTTAGAAGAAATGTTGCTAAACAACATTGGAGCCTTTAATTTTATTCAATTGCCCATTCAATTTATGAATATTCGCTTTGAAGTTGTAAACCCCTATATTTTAGGAATTATTTCAATTTTTAGCGTTTCATTATTACTTTTATTTTATGTAATGGTTTTTATAATTCCACCAAAAGCAGAAGAATTACTCGCAGAAACCTATCCTGAGTACAAATTGATGCAAAGTGTGTAACAAAAACGTGTATTTTAGCACTAATACTTTAAATAATCAATGACCATGTTCAAACAGTTTATCAGCCTTCAATGGAAATCTTTTTTTAGAGCAGCTTCCCTAAAAGGTAATATTGCCATTAAAATAGTCATGGGCTTTGTTGCCTTTTATATGGCTGTTGTTTTTATAGGTATGGGTGTTGGTGCTTATTTTCTAATTGAAGATCAAAACATGGGTGACCCTTTTGATGTAGTGAACAAATACATGATTTATTATATTGCCTTCGATTTAGCTTTCCGTTATATGTTGCAAAAAATGCCTGTGACCAATATAAAGCCACTATTATACCTACCAATTAATAGAAGTCAAATTGTACATTTCTCCTTAGGTAAAACTGTGCTGTCTTTTTTTAACTGGTCGCACGCCTTCTTTTTTATTCCGTTTTCTATTGTTTTACTAGTTCAAGGCTATAATCCTTTAGGGGTTATTACATGGCACTTAGCAATTATTGCGCTTATTTATAGTAATAATTTTATCAATATTTTAGTCAATAATAAAGACAGTATTTTTTATCCAGTACTCGCAATTTTTGCTGTTTTAGGTATTTGTCATTACTATCAATTTTTTGATATTACCCAATTTACAGCACCTTTCTTTGGCGCTTTATATTCGTTGCCTTGGTTGGTAATTCTATTGATTGCTATTTCCTTTGGCTTATATTATGCGGCTTTTAATTATTTTAAAAGTAACCTATACCTTGATGCTGGATTATCTGAAAAACAAACCATAGCTAAAACTGAAGATTTAAGCTGG
>JANQTG010000157.1:5563-12702 GCA_030731855.1 Cellulophaga sp.
AAATACAAAGAATATTTAGACTCTAAATGGTATTTAATTGTCATTGCTACAATTCTAAGCACCATCATAGCATCGTTTTACCTGTATTTTGGGTGGGATGCTTATTTGGCTATTTTGGTTGGTGCCGTTTATAATATTGGTGTTAATTCGTATATGGTTTTATTGGCAGGCGCCTACACGCGAACTCCTATTGATTTAACTTCGTCAAAAAAAGCATTTGGCGATAAGCAGTCTTTTAACTTAAAAACTATGTTGCTTTCGTTGCCGAAATTAGTATTGCCTTTAATCATTTATGGCTTAGGACATTATCTAATAAGTCCAACGGCAGGCTATATATTTGTAGCTTTAGCAGGTGTTATAGGCTTTGCTTTTAAAGGATATGTATTCAAAAAAATTGAACAGATTTATAAAAAAGAAAAGTATAAAACCATATTGGCGTATAAACAAGTGAGCTAGGGGTTAGTAGTTAGTTCGCTAGTGGTTAGTAATTAGTGAACTAGTTTGATAGTTAATTAGTTAATTAGTGAGTTAGTAAGCTAGTAGTTGGTGAGCTAGTGCGATTATTCGATAAAAAACCCGAAACATTTTACCCTTATGATTATTTTGAAAAACGAAAAAGGAGTAACGAAAAACCAACAAGCATCAACGAACAACGAATAGAACAAAAACGGACAACCATCAACGCATAACGAATAACGAAATTGAACTTTAAACCTGAAACCTGAAACCAGAAACATTTTCACCCTATGATAACAGCAGAAAACCTAACAAAATCATACAATAAAACAACCGTTTTAAACATTCCATTTCTTGAAATTCCAAAAGGGCAGAGTTTTGGTTTGGTTGGAAATAACGGCGCAGGAAAAACAACTTTTTTCAGCTTATTGCTAGATTTGATTCAACCTACCACAGGACATATAAATAATAATGGTGTTCAAGTAAATACAAGTGAAGACTGGAAACCTTTTACGTCTGCTTTTATTGATGAAACGTTTTTAATAGGCTATTTAACAGCTGAAGAATACTTCTATTTTATTGGTGAATTAAGAGGTCAGAATAAGGCTGATGTAAATGCACTCTTAGCCAATTTTCAAGATTTTTTTCATGGTGAAATATTAGGTCAGTCTAAATATCTAAGAGATTTATCAAAAGGAAATCAGAAAAAAGTGGGAATTGTAGCCTCTTTTATTGGCAATCCGGAAGTCGTAATTTTAGATGAACCTTTTGCTAATTTAGATCCGACCACACAAATCCGCTTAAAAGGAATCATCAGAGATTTAGCGGCTAACCAAAATGTAACAGTTTTAGTTTCTAGTCACGATCTAATTCACGTGACCGAAGTCTGTGAGCGCATTGTGGTTTTAAACAAAGGAGAACTCGTAAAAGACATTAAAACTTCCGCAGAAACTTTGAAAGAGCTTGAAGTGTTTTTTGGGGGTGCAACATCTGAGGTGTAGTTAAATTGGACCTCCAATGTGTTTTTTTGTAAATAACATCTTGGAGGTCTGAAAATTATAATTTTCTTCTAACTACAAGTTCTTGGAGACCTTTTGAGATAAATAATTTCTTTTTTGAAGAGACTAAAAAGTGCCAAAACCAACCCACCAGTCTACTGGAATAAATTTAAAAATCAAAACAAGCCTAACACTGCTCGTCTGCCGAAATAAATTTCACGACAAAACACCCATTTTGTGAATAGAAAAACACTATTTGACAACCTAACAAACTCAATAGTCGGTTATAAAAGTGGCTTTTTTAAAAGTATCATTCTCATTCGTAAGAAAATAGTGCACATTTTAACGGTGAACTACATAATAATCAGACAGTTTTTTAGTTTAGTTAAGTAGATAAACACAGAAAATTGAAACTTCGGTCAAAACATATTTTATTCTTACTTTCAAGTGGACTGCTATTTTTAGCATGTTCTACTAAAAAAGATGCTTTAATAAATCGCAATTGGCATGCATTAAATACCAAGTATAATGTGCTTTATAATGGTAACATTGCCTTTGAAGAAGGGCGCGAAGAATTAAACGCTAATTATAGAGATAACTACTGGGAAATTTTACCCGTAGAGCGATTGACCATTCGCGAAGAAATAATTCTTGATTCTGAAAATAAAAATCCCAAGTTCGGACTTGCGGAAGAAAAAGCAGCAAAAGCCATACAAAAACACAGTATGGATATTAAAGACGAAGAGCGAAATCCACAGACAGACGAGTCGTTTTTGCTTTTAGGGAAGACCCGTTATTTTGAACAACGCTTTTTACCGGCCTTGGAGGCTTTCAATTATATTTTAAGAAAATATCCTAAAAGCGATAAGCTTAACGAAGCATCAATCTGGCGCGAAAAAGTAAATATTCGCCTAGAAAACGATGAGCTTGCGTTAAAAAATCTAAAAAAACTTTTTAAATACGAGTTATTAAAAGATCAAGAATATGCCGATGCACGGGCTATGATGGCGCAAGCTTACATCAACTTAACAAAAATAGATACCGCCGTTCAGCAGTTAAAAATTGCACAAGCTTACACCAAAAAAAATCAAGAAAAAGGACGCTACCTTTACATTATTGGCCAACTTTACAATCAATTAGGGTATAAAGACAGTGCAAACTATGCCTTCGATAAAGTCATTGAGCTGAATAGAAAATCGCCTCGCGAATTAATGATTAATGCACATTTACAAAAAATTCAGAATACTAAAATTACTTCTGAAAATAAATTAGAAGTATTAGAATACCTAACCGATTTGGAGTTAGACAGAGAAAACAGGCCTTTTTTAGATAAAATATTCAGACAGATTGCCGAGTATCATTTAGAAAATAAAAAAGATAGTCTTGCACTCGCTTATTTCAATAAATCACTTAGAGCTACAGATAATAAACCATTGTTGAATGCCTTAAACTATGAAAATTTAGGAGAGTATAATTTTGATAAAAATGATTATAAAATAGCAGGCGCTTATTACGACAGCACACTTGTGAATCTTCCCGAAAACACTAAAAAGTACAGAGCTATAAAAAAGAAATTCGACAACCTCGAAGATGTTATTAGGTATGAAGAAGTAGTAACCTATGCTGATAGTGTAATTACGGTTTATTCACTTCCCAAAGAAAAGCAAATAGCGTATTTTGGAAATTACATCGCCAAGCTAAAAGAAACCGATTCGCTTTCTGCAAAAAAAGAGGTAGAACGTCAAAACAAAGGAATTAATGCCTTCGCTGCTACAAAAGCAGGAAAACAAAATAAAGGAAAATTTTATTTTTATAACATCCAAAGCTTAGGATATGGAAAAACAGATTTTAAAACGCGTTGGGGAGATAGAGCTTTAGAAGATAACTGGCGTTGGGCAAATAAAACAACGAGCATTATCGGATCTGATGAAGCAAAAACGGAAAATAATACAAACAATACTACTAAAACCCCTGAAAATGAAAAGTATGATGTGGCGTTTTATCTTAATCAACTTCCTAAAAATACTCAGATAATCGACAGTTTAAAAACAGAACGAAACCTGGCTAATTATCAACTAGGATTAATTTATAAAGAGAAGTTTAAAGAGAATTTATTAGCAACCGGAAAATTAGAAGCGGTTTTAAAAGCAAATCCAGAAGAGCGTTTAATTTTACCTTCAAAATACAATTTGTATAAAATTTATGAAGCGGTAGGTAGTCCCCTTATGGTTGGAATGAAAGAAGATATTATAGCAAACCATTCAGATTCTAGATATGCTGTAATTTTATTAAATCCGCAAGCGGTCTTAGAAGGTGATACCAATAGTGCCGATTCAAAATATACAGAGTTATATAAGCAATTTACCAATCAAGATTATCTAGGGGTAATTACTACTGCTGAAGAAAATATTAACACCTATACGGGCGATCCTATAGTTCCTAAGTTCGAAATGTTGAAAGCTAATGCCATAGGTCGCATTCAAGGCTTTGAGGCTTATGAAGAGGCCTTAAATTATGTAGCTTTAAATTACCCGAATAGTCCAGAAGGAAAAAAAGCAAAAGAAATGATTGCAGACCAATTACCCAAATTGGCTGTAAAAGAATTCGAAGAAATACAACCAGCTAAAAAAACAAAACAATGGAAATTAGTTTTTCCATTTAATACGTATGAAACAGAAAAGGTAACTGCCTTAAAAGAGCTTTTAGAAAAAGCAGTAAAAGATTTAAAATATAATAATGTCGTTTCTTTAGATGTGTATAACTTAGAAAATCAGTTTTTAGTCGTACATGGGTTTAATTCGGAAGATTTTGCGCTAGGTTTTGCCGAATTAATAAAAAACAATAAAGAGTACCGTGTTAACAAAGAGAATTTCGTAATTTTATCAGCTAACTACAAGATTATACAAGTTCATAAAAATTTACAAGCGTATCAAAATCGAGTAGTAACCCCAAAACCATAGCACATGTTTTCAGATAACAAAAAACCTAAATCAATGTCAGAACTAGGAGGACAACCCAACCGTATTGAAAAAAACACCAAAATTAAAGGTGATATTATCTCAGAAGCCGACTTTAGAATCGACGGAAAATTAGATGGGAATGTAAAAACATCTGGTAAAGTCGTAATTGGTAAAGATGGTTATATTCACGGAAAAGTAGAATGTGTGAACGCTGACATCGAAGGAAGCTTTAATGGCGAACTTTTAGTGTCAGAGCTATTGTCTCTAAAATCTTCTGCGGTGATCGAAGGTGTGGTTTCCGCATCAAAACTTGCGGTAGAGCCAGGAGCAACTTTTAACGCTTCGTGCACAATGGGTGGTGGTAAAATACCTTCTCAAAACAAAGCATCCACAGCGAATGGAACCGCAAAAGCATCCTAAAAAAGAAAATTCAGGATTACAAACAGCAATAAAACTTTCGGGATTAGGCCTTCAAATGGGGATCACTATTTATTTAGGAAATCTTTTGGGGTCATGGCTCGATGAAAAGTATGCTACAAATTTTTTAGAAATTTCTATTACGCTAATCGCTATTTTTGTAGCGATGTATTCTATGATTCGACAGGCTAATAACTTAAATAACTAAATTTTGTTAAAGTCAATTGCTGCCTATTTTATTGTTTTTACACTGTTATTTTTTTTAGGGAAGTTTATCCATATTACCCTCGTTTTAGATAATCAGGTATCGTTCCCACTAGATAACATGTACCTGTATCACTTTTTATTTTCATTGGGAGTATGTACTTTATTTACATATTTGGCTTTTAATGGAATACTAAAAGATCAATTAGGAATCATCTATTTAATAACTCTTACCTTAAAATTTTTATTTTTCGCAGGCATATTCAAAGAATTAATTTTAATCGAAAATTCATTACCTCGTCTAGATCGCGTCTCTATGTTGGTGCCATTAATTATATTTTTAGCTGTTGAGGTGCTTTTCATTTCAAAAACTCTTAAAAAAATCTAAAAAATAATATTAAATAAATTTATTTGATTTTTATTTTTAATAGTTACCTTTGCACAAAATTTTGGAGGAGTAAATTTTTTGAATTATTTACAATGAATATAGCATCAAAATATCTTAATAAAATTGTTTTAATTTTAGTCCTTACGTTCTCATTACAAGGGTTTTCAAAAACTGACCCCAATAATGAAGCAAGTGCTGAAACTACTACAGGTAAAATTGATACCAAAGAAGAAATAGATAGCTATATTGAGCATCACCTTAAAGATGCACACGATTTTCATATATTTTCTTATACAACAGATGCAGGTGTAGAAAATCATATTGGTTTTCCTTTACCTGTAATTTTATGGACAAGTAATGGTCTGGTTACCTTTAAGTCTTCAGAATTTCATCATGATGATGATGCACAAGTTATTGTGGAGCGTAATGGTTTAAAATTTACTAAACTACATAGTATAATTTACGAGCTAGAGGCTAACGCGTCTAGTATTTCTTTTGATGAAGAACATCATCCAACAAACGCCAGCAAGGTTTTAGATTTTTCGATAACTAAAAGTGTTGCAGGGATGCTAATCGCAGGTTTGTTAATGATTTTGGCCTTTAGAGCTTTAGCGTCGGGCTATAAAAAAAGTGCAATTCCAAAAGGCTTTGCAAGAGTTTTAGAGCCTCTTGTTTTATATGTGCGTGATGAAATAGCAAGACCAAACATTGGCGAAAAGCATTACAGAAAATATATGGGCTTCTTATTAACCGTATTTTTCTTTATATGGATTTTGAATTTAATGGGTCTTACACCATTAGGTTTTAATGTTACAGGGCAAATTGCAGTAACCGTTTGTTTGGCTTTATTTACCTTTTTTATTGTTCAATTTAGTGGAAACAAAGATTATTGGAAACATATTTTTTGGATGCCCGGTGTTCCTATCTTAATGAAAATAGCCTTAATTCCGGTTGAACTATTAGGAATTTTAACAAAACCATTTGCTTTATTGGTGCGTTTGTTTGCCAATATTACTGCTGGCCACTCCATAGTAATGGGAATCACAGCTTTAATGATTTTATTAAAAGCACAATTTGGTACTGTTGGTGCCACGGGTATTTCTGTTCTACTAACCTTATTTTTATCTGTTATTGAAGTTTTAGTAGCTTTTTTACAAGCATATATTTTCACCATGTTATCTTCTTTGTTTATCGGAATGGCAGTTGCAGAGCATGACCATGATCACGAACATGACGTTCATGATCATGAAAAAGTAGATGTAGAAGATATTAGAGCAGATTTTATTTAACGAGAGTTTATTTTTTAATTTAATATAAATCAATTTAGTATGTACAATTTAATTGGAGCAGGTTTAATCGTAATCGGTGGTGGTATCGGTTTAGGGATGATTGGTGGTAAAGCAATGGAAGGTATTGCGCGCCAACCTGAAGCAGCTGGTAAAATCCAAACTGCGATGATCATTATTGGGGCATTATTAGAAGGTTTAGCATTCGGTGCTTTACTTTTAGGTAAATAATCTCTCAACACAGCAAATTAGAGCACAGTAGTAACGGTTGGTTGCTACTGTGTTTTAAACATTAAAATTTAAACAACAACAGAATAACATCACATCATATGGATATTTTTAATGATTTTCCAGTAGGCTTGTTTTTTATGCAAGCTTTAATATTATTGATATTAATATTTTTAATGGTAAAATTTGCTTGGAAACCAAT